>JABURT010000002.1 GCA_014762495.1 Gammaproteobacteria bacterium
GCCTCCTCGAACGCGGAACGGTGTGAAAGCCCATCGATACGCGCCATATGCAGCGAACAGAGCTATCGTCTTATCCACGAGATTCGTTGGTATTCGGGCGAGGAATGCCGAGGAGAAGAGGGATCGCCCCGTGAGAACGAGGGCCGTTACAAGGTAGTCGATCGAAGTCGCGGTTGTGCCGGAATGGAGCCAGACGACCGTCGCTGTTCCGAGTAGAACGTTCGCAAATGTGACAAGAGCTATGAGCGCGGCGACGGTACCGGGGCGAGAGAGGTCAAAACGCCATGAGACATAACCGACGAGGAAGCCGGTTACCATGTTGACCGGGGCGAAAGATAGAAAGATCGGGTTTGACGGGTTGAAGAGGTCGGCTAAGTAGTTAGTGAGCAGGCCGGTGAGCATCCCCGGGAAAGCGCCGAAAAGGGCAGCGACGACGGCGGTTCCGATCGAGTCCAAAAAGAGGGGGAGCTCCGTCTCGACGGCGAGAATGCCGAGGGCCGCTCCCCCGCCGGACCCGAGGAGGATGGCGACGGACACGACGGTGGGGTCTCCCCGTTGGATCTTCTCTTGCAGTTGTTCTACTTTCGCGTGCACCTTGGTCCCTGCTCGTGTTAGGCTTCTCACTCTACAAGATATGGATCGAGGGCGAAACAGAAACTTTGCACCACTCCTGGTATTTGGTCTCCTCGGAATTGCGGGAATCCTGAGCGCGACCTTGCTCCTCGAAAGTGTCGGCCGGAGCCAGGAGGAGTTGGTCCGTCTCCGGGTTGCCCTGGCCCCGTACGAAGAGCCCGACTCTCGGGAGATTCGCCACCTTCTGGACAGAGAAGAGTGGTTCGACGCGGCGGAACATTTACTTCCGGCCGCCCCAGGCGCCAAGGCTATACTCTCGAGCGCCCTCGCCCCTGAGGAGGCGCGGCCGGACGAGATTGCTGCGGCAAACGCTTGGATCGACGCGTACCGAGAACGGAACGGCCGGGCGATCACGGTGCTTCTCACGCTTCTCATGCTTACCGCGCTGCTCTTAGCGCTGC
>JABURT010000081.1 GCA_014762495.1 Gammaproteobacteria bacterium
AGTAGTGCTTCTAATAGTATTCATGGCATGGATGTTGAAAAGAATTAATGGATTTTCAACAAGTATGTCTGGTGAGCTAAAAGTTATTGCAGGCTTAAATCTAGGTCAGCGTGAAAAAATTGTCCTACTTAAGGTTGGCGACAAGCAATTACTTGTTGGTGTAACGCCACATACTATTAGCACATTGCATGTATTAGATGAATCGATCCAGGTATCAGAATCCGATACGACAGGATATCAACTCTTTGCCACAAAGCTCAAAAACGCGATGAATAAGGAAAGAAATAAGTCGTGAGACTGTTAATAGCCATAACTATTCTGCTTTTACCCTTAAACATGGCATTTGCTGCTGATCAAATTATGCCGGCCCTGACTGTTACCTCGAATGACGATGGTAGTCAGACGTATAGCGTAACACTCCAAATCCTAGCCCTGATGACAGCGCTGACATTTATACCAGCAGCGCTGATCATGATGACATCTTTTACACGTATCATTATCGTTCTCGCAATTGTTAGGCAGGCACTAGGATTACCAACAACACCTTCAAATCAAACAATTATAGGTCTCTCACTTTTTCTGACCATATTTATCATGATGCCTGTTTTCGAGCGTATAAATGAGACTGCATTACAACCCTATATTAATGAACAATTAGCCCTGCAGGATGCTGCCCTCGCTGCAACTAAACCGCTTAAGCAATTTATGTTAGGGCAGACCAGGAATGATGATTTGGCATTATTTGTTCGCATGTCCGGTAGTGATGGTTTGGAGTCAAGAGATAATGTCCCGTTACAAGTTTTAATACCTGCATTTGTAACAAGCGAATTAAAGACAGCATTTCAAATCGGATTTTTACTGTTTATACCATTTTTGATTATAGATCTCGTTGTTGCAAGCGTACTTATGTCAATGGGTATGATGATGTTGTCACCCATGATCATCTCATTGCCATTTAAGATAATGCTGTTTGTGCTCGTGGATGGCTGGAATCTAATTATTGGCACGCTGGCAACTAGTTTCTATGTTCAATGAGAAATTAGGCGTAAGGAAGATAAATGTCACCTGAACTTGTTATCACAATCTTCCAGACGGCAGTCGAAGTCTTATTGGTGCTCGTGCTTGTAATCTTAATACCGGCACTAATCGTTGGTCTTTTAGTCAGCATGTTTCAGGCTGCTACTCAAATAAACGAAATGACTCTTAGCTTCATCCCAAAGCTCATTGTAACGCTTCTTATTCTCATGCTAGCAGGCCCTTGGCTTTTGCGTGTGATTATGGAATACACAAATCAACTGTTTAGTAATATTCCTACCTACCTGGGATAGCCATGGAATTATCGTCGGCGGAAATTGCTGCATGGGTTGGCTCATTTATGTGGCCATTCATACGCATTGGTGCAATGTTCATGGCAATGCCTGTCATAGGCACTCAAAACGTCCCCGTCCGAGTGCGACTGGCTATTACTCTGGCCGTCACCGTAGTAATTGCACCACAATTATCTGACCTACCGATAATCGATCCTTTTAGCCTGAATTCATGGCTTCTTATTATTCAACAGGTACTTATCGGTGTCGCGATGGGTTTTGCATTGCAGCTTGTGTTTTCAGCCGTAATTACAGGAGGACAAATAATCGCCTTACAAATGGGCCTGGGCTTTGCTTCGATGGTTGATCCATCAAGCGGTTTGCAAGTGCCAATGGTAAGTCAATTATACCTGCTCGCGGTTATATTGATATTTCTAGCTTTTAATGGACATCTCGTTTTGATTGAAATTCTTGGGCAAAGCTTTGAAACATTGCCAATTGGGTCTGTCGGTATAGCTAGAGACAGTATATGGCAACTTGTTTCCTGGGGTAGCGATATGTTCGCAGGTGCAGTTCTTATAGCACTTCCAACAGTAGGGGCGCTACTTGTCGTGAATATATCATTTGGCGTAATGACACGCGCTTCACCTCAATTAAATATCTTCGCTGTTGGCTTCGCAATAATGCTCGGAGTCGGTTTCGCCGTAATTATTTTCACATTACCGAGCTTGGTAAACCAGACTAGTAAGCTGCTGGAAAATTCTTACGGTCTTATCAGAGCATTGATCGGAGGCTGATATGGCACAGGATGACGGTCAAGAACGCACAGAACAGGCGACGCCGAAACGGCTTCGTGAAGCACGCGAAAAGGGGCAAATTCCACGCTCACGTGAATTGAATACGATGGCAATGATGATGGCATCAGCCGGAGCATTCATACTTTTCGGTGATATTATTATTAATGGTCTGGTTGAGTTGATGAACCAAGGATTCGTTATCGAACGTGAGCACATATTCGATACCAGATCTATGCCTAATTTATTTTTGCAAATGATTCTCGATGCACTTGGTGTTATTACACCTTTGCTTATTGTAATGGTCATTGTCGCAGTATTTTCATCTCTTGCAGTTAGTGGCTGGAATTTTAGTAGCCAGGCAATTTCATTCAAATGGGAGAAGCTTGACCCGATAAAAGGCATGAAGCGTGTATTTGCACTCAGAGGTCTAATGGAGCTGCTAAAGGCCTTTGCAAAATTCATGATCATTGGTGCAGCAGCAGTCATTTTGTTATGGAATAAGTCAGAAGATTTCATTGTTCTAGGAAATAAATCGCTCGATGTTGCACTAGCAGATTTGGGTAATCTACTAACCTGGTCATTTCTTACCATTTGTCTGACTCTAATATTACTAGCCTTGATCGATGTGCCATTTCAAATCTGGGATAACGCAAAACAATTGAAAATGACGAGGCAGGAAATTCGCGATGAAATGAAACAAACCGAGGGTAATCCCGAAGTTAAGGCAAGGATTCGTCAAATTCAACGTGAAATGGCACAACGGCGAATGATGGAAGCGGTACCCAAGGCCGATGTAGTTATTACCAACCCGACACACTATGCAATTGCCCTGAAATATGACCAGGAGAATATGGTAGCGCCTGTCGTGATTGCGAAGGGGGTAGATGAGGTCGCTGCCAATATTCGAGCGATTGCCTCCAGTCATGATATTTCCATCCTTTCCGCACCGCCTTTGGCACGGGCTTTGTATTACAGTACTGAGCTGGATCAGGAAATCCCTGTTGGCTTGTTCCAGGCAGTGGCACAAGTACTTGCTTATATTTTCCATTTGAAAGAAACCGGCTCAAACATCGATGAAACAAGGGCTTTACAGGATTTACCTATTCCCGACGAGCTGAAACGGGATGGATAAGAGAAATATTATGACAGCGATTTTTTGTCGCGCGTCAAAAAAATGTCGCTAATGTGACTGAAATACGACAGAGGTAGCTATGGCGCAAGCCGATGTAATGTCAACAATTCGGGATATTGGGAGAAAAGGACTTGGCATACCGATCATGGTGTTGTCCCTTCTCGCAATGGTCGTTTTGCCATTACCACCGATTCTCCTGGATTTGTTCTTTACTTTTAATATTTCGCTATCTCTGATCATTCTCCTGGTCTCGATATACAGTATGCGACCACTGGATTTTGCGATTTTTCCAACCGTTATATTGATCGCAACTTTATTTAGACTAGCACTCAATGTCGCTTCGACCCGGGTAGTGTTGCTAGAAGGACACGATGGACCTGATGCCGCCGGACAAGTCATCCAGGCCTTTGGTGAGTTTGTCGTGGGTGGTAACTATGCAGTCGGTATCGTCGTCTTTATCATTCTTGTTTTAATAAATTTCGTCGTAGTCACAAAAGGTGCTGGGCGAATCTCTGAAGTAAGTGCTCGATTTACTCTTGATGCTATGCCTGGAAAGCAGATGGCAATCGATGCCGATTTGAATTCAGGTCTAATCGATCAGGATGAAGCTCGAAAGAGACGCGCTGAGGTAACGGCAGAAGCGGATTTTTACGGTTCCATGGACGGTGCAAGTAAGTTTGTCCGCGGAGATGCCGTTGCCGGGATACTCATCACACTGATTAATATACTTGGCGGACTAATAATTGGTGTCATGCAACATGACATGGCATTTTCTGATGCGGCCCAAACTTATACTTTGTTGACTATCGGTGATGGTCTGGTTGCACAAATACCGTCATTACTTCTGTCCAGTGCGGCAGGTATTATCGTTACCCGAGTATCATCAGAACAAAACATGGGTGATCAGGTTGTTAGTCAATTACTAGGTAACCCTGCAATTCTCTTTATTACATCTGGCGTGTTGGCTCTCCTTGGCATGATACCGGGTATGCCGAATGCCTCATTCTTGCTTCTTGCCACTGTTCTGGCAATTTCTGGTTACATGGTTCTACAGAAGCAACGTGCCGTAGAAGATCAAAAGCTAGAAGTGGCAGAGCAAGAGGAACGAGCACCTCCCGAACCCAAGGAATTAAGCTGGGACGATGTGCCGCCTGTTGATGTAATTGGTCTCGAAGTAGGCTATCGACTGATTCCCCTGGTCGATAAATCCCAGGGTGGACAACTCATGGACAGAATTAAAGGTGTCCGGCGTAAGTTGTCTCAGGAATTGGGGTTCCTCATACCCCCTGTGCATATACGGGATAATCTGGACCTTGAGCCCAACAATTACCGCATAACCTTGATGGGGGTGACGGCTGGTGAAGCTATTGTTGAACCTGATAAGGAGCTGGCGATCAATCCTGGTGAAGTTCATGGAGACGTTGATGGTATCCACACTACCGATCCCGCATTCGGGCTGCCAGCAGTCTGGTTTAACCCGGAAATAAAGGACACCGTTCAAGCACTTGGTTACACGGTCGTAGATCCCAATACAGTAATTGCCACTCATCTTAGTCAAATACTACAGTCGCATTCTCATGAATTGCTGGGACATGATGAAGTACAAAGTTTGCTAGACAAACTCGGTACAACAGCGAAAAAACTGGTTGAGGATCTTGTACCAAAAACATTGTCACTTGGTACCGTGCTAAAAGTGCTACAGAACCTACTCGAGGAAGGTATACCGATTCGAGATATGCGTACTATTTCAGAGACCTTGGCACAATATTCACAGAAGACTCAGGACCCTGCCGAGTTAACAGAGTATGTCCGTACTGCACTTCGCAGGTTGATATTTCAGCATATCAATGGTTCTGATGAAGAAATGCCAGTCATCACACTGGATCAAAGACTGGAACAGGTACTGATGCAGTCATTCACAGTTTCCGATGATGACACCGCCACGATAGAGCCTGGTATGGCGCAGAATTTACATGGAGCTTTATATGAAAAAGTTCAGGAGAGAGAGGTGGCCGGTGAGCCAGCTGTACTACTGGTAACACCACAGCTACGTAGTGGTTTGGCGAAATTTGTGCGTCATACCATCACTGGTTTGAATGTTATGTCTTATAACGAAATTCCGGATACCAAACAGATCCGCATAGTTGCTACTGTCGGTGCATAACTGAGAAATAGTGGCATAAGGGGTAATCGCCATGAAGATAAAACGAGTCTTAGCCAAGGATATGCGACAGGGAATCCGCCGAGTCCGAGAAGAGCTGGGTGAAGATGCTGTAATACTGTCAAATAGAAAAGTTGATGATGGAGTCGAAATAGTCGTTGGAATTGATTACGACGAGTCGGCCTTAAATAATCCATCGGCAAGTTATCTCACTAACAGCAAGGCAAAGCAGCCGGACTCACAACTCGACATCTTCAGCGAAGAAGCACAAGCCAGTGCCAGGGCGAGTTTTCAGGAGGTGATTAACAATGCCTCACAGGGGCTTGATTCTCTTTTAGATGATGAGATTAGCACTGATGTTACATACAGTAAGCCGACAAAGCCCAAACCTGTAATTGAATCCGAACCTCCAAAAGCAAAGCCTTTAGCTAGCAAGCCTATCAATGCAAAAGATGATGATATTTTGTTCGATGATATGAGAACTGAACTAAAATCATTGCGCGGTATTCTCGAGAATCAATTGTCTGGATTGGCATGGGGTGAGATGTCCAGAAGTCATCCAAACCAGGCAATATTGTTGAAGCGTTATATTGAGATGGGGCTAGAGAACTCGCTAAGCCACGAGCTGGTTGATGAGGTTTCCAATGAGGAAGATATCGAATCGGCCTGGCGTATGAGTCTTGATCTACTTGCCAACCAGATTGTCACCACTGGTGAGGATTTTATTGCAGAAGGTGGCGTGGTGGCCTTTGTTGGACCTACCGGAGTCGGCAAAACTACGACAGTGGCAAAGCTGGCGGCACGCTATGCGCTACAGCATGGATATCAGCAAGTTGCGCTAGTGACTACGGATAGCTATCGCATTGGAGCCCATGAGCAACTGAAGACATATGGTCGGATACTTGGTGTACCAGTACGTGTCGCCAACGATGCCGAGGAATTGAAAACAGTCTTGCACAGCCTGTCAGACAAACGACTGGTACTTATCGATACTGCAGGGATGAGTCAGCGAGATTTGAGACTAACTGAACAATTTCATTCTGTATTATCAGGTGCACCAAAATTAAAAACGTGTGTTGTGTTGTCTGCGAACACGCAGGCTGCTGGTCTGACTGATGTAATGCGTTCTTTCTCACGAGTTAAAATCGATGCTTGTGTTCTGACCAAAATTGATGAAGCGGTTTCTCTTGGAGGGGCGCTATCACTGTTGGTTGAGAATAGGCTGCCCCTGGCCTACATCAGTGATGGTCAGCAGGTTCCGGAAGACATTCATAAGGCGCATCCGCATAACCTTATCAACAGGGCTCAGCAGCTTCTCATGGAAACAGAGCAGTCTATTGATGAGCAAACCGCTGCTATGGCGATGGGGGGAGTACTGAGCAATGCTAAATAGGCAGACGCCCATGGATCAGGCTGCGGGATTGAGAAAGCTAAGCAGACAGCGGCCTGTTAGAGTGATTACCGTTACCAGTGGTAAGGGGGGGGTTGGGAAAACAAATGTCTCAGTCAATCTCGCCATGGATTTAATTAATTCCGGAAAAGAGGTCATGATCATGGATGCCGACCTCGGGCTGGCCAATGTAGACGTATTACTAGGCTTGCACCCCCGTTTCAATCTTTCTCATGTAGTCAATGGTGATATGTCACTCGAAGATATTATCCTGGAAGGACCGGGAGGGTTGAAACTGGTTCCCGCAGCCTCGGGGGCGCAGAGTATGGCAGGACTTACACCGACACAGCATGCCGCGATTATTCGTGCATTTAGTGAACTGAACCAAAACCTCGATGTACTGATTGTCGATACGGCAGCGGGCATTTCGGATAGTGTAATAACCTTCTCCAAGGCTTCACAGGAAGTGATTGTCGTTGTTTGTGATGAACCTGCATCGATCACAGATGCTTATGCATTGATAAAAGTCATGAACCGAGAGCACGGACTGCATCGTTTTAGAATACTTGCCAATATGGTTTCGAATGAAGATCAGGGCCGCAGCCTTTATGAAAAAATTGCGCGGGTGACAGATCGCTACCTATATGTTGAGCTCGATTATATGGGTATCATCCCGTATGATCCTGCTCTAAGAAAAGCTGTTCAACAGCAATCAGCAGTCGTAAATCTATATCCGGATAGCGCTTCAGCTAAGGCATTCCATGAATTAGCCGTTAAGACAGAAAGGTGGCCGTCACCTCGTAGTGGCGGCCATCTGGAGTTTTTCGCCGAACGATTATTACAACAGGGTTATCTTGAGGCAGGGGCCTGGTAAATGAATGCACGTAGCAGTGTGGAATTTTTCACACTGAAAGAAGATGATGTCGTCGAGATTTATACGCCTCTGGTGAAGCGTATAGCACATCATATGGCAAGTCGTTTGCCTGCGAGTATACAGTTCGATGACCTGGTACAGGCCGGTCTGATCGGCTTACTGGAAGCTGCGCGCAATTACGAAGAAGGTCATAACGCAAGCTTTGAAACCTACGCGGGTATCCGTATACGTGGGGCCATGCTGGACGAGATTCGTAAAAATGACTGGGCACCAAGATCCGTACAGAAAAAGGCGCGCATGGTGGCCGAGGCCGTGAGACAGATTGAGCGTGAAGAGGGGCGTGATGCCCGTGCGCAGGAAATCGCAGACAAGTTGGGGCTGTCGGTTGATGATTATTTTCACATGCTACAGGATGCCAGTGGACAACGAGTTCTCAGCCTCGAAGAGACAGTCGTTGGTGATGAGGTATTGGGCGATACGATTAGCGACAATCGCCCCGGAGTCCTCGATGACATGCACGAAGAGGATATTGTCGAATACCTTGCAGGTGCTATATCCGGCCTGCCCGAACGAGAACGCCTGGTAATGGCGCTTTATTATGTTGAAGAGTTCAATTTACGTGAGATCGGGACGGTAATCGGGCTCAGTGAGTCGAGGATTTGCCAGATTCACAACCAGGCAAACATCAGATTACGGGCAAGATTGGAAGATTTTCTAAATAATGGCTGAATTTTGCCGAAAAGTAATGTGAGAGTTGATGGGAAATTCATCAATTAACTAATTGATAGTTTTAAAAATGTTTGTAAATTCATGTCGTCACAGCTAGGCATGAATTATGTGGGGAGTAGGATATGAAAGCCCGTCCGACTCCCGTGAGTGATAGGGCTATGAAACGAGGGACCTTCACTATACTATTAGTATTAGCGAATCATATCCTCAGAATCAGTCGGTTAGGGAGGTTGCTTTGAATAAAGACATGAAAATCCTCATTGTGGATGATTTTTCGACAATGCGGAGAATAATCAAGAACTTGCTGCGTGATCTCGGCTTCAACAATACGGAAGAGGCGGATGACGGTACTACCGCTTTGCCCATGTTGAAAAAGGGCGGCTTCGACTTTTTGATCACGGACTGGAACATGCCAGGTATGCCCGGTATCGAACTGCTCAAGGCCGTTCGTTCGGATCCTGGTCTGGCCAATTTGCCTGTGCTCATGGTCACCGCGGAGCAGAAGCGTGAGCAGATTATCGAGGCCGCGGAAGCGGGCGTTAATGGGTACGTAGTCAAGCCGTTCACGGCTCAGGTCTTGAAAGAGAAAATCGATAAAATCTTCGAGCGCGTCGGCGGCTAATACGCCCTGGACAGAGCATAGGGAGTCACAATCTATGACCGCAGACAATGTCCTGGGTGACGAAGTTCTTGCCCTTGCAAAAAGTCTGGTTGAAAAACTGGAGGCGGGTGCCACTGAGGATGCACACGCTTTGCTCGATGAACTCACGAAAGTGCGTGAGAGCCTTTTGTATCAGGAAATTGGTAAATTGACACGGGAACTGCACAACTCCCTTAACAGCTTCCACGTCGATACCCATATCACTGCCCTGGCAGAAAAGGACATCCCGGATGCTCGCGAGCGCCTGCGTTATGTTGTCTCCATGACCGACGAGGCTGCCAACCGTACCCTGACTGCGGTAGAAGAATCGATCCCTCTCTGTGATGAAATTGACGGTCGGGTGACCGAGATAAACGAGGCCTGGGCGCGCTTGTTGCGCCGTGAAATGACGGCTGAAGAATTTAGGCAATTGAGCAAGACACTGACGGACTACCTGAGTCTGTCCACTTACGATATCGGTAATATCAAGGGCAAACTGAACGACGTCTTAATGGCCCAGGATTTCCAGGATCTTACCGGTCAGATTATTCATCGAGTTATCGATCTGGTTGAGGACGTTGAGAATAATCTCGTCGGCCTGATCAAAGTCGCCGGGCAGAAAGTGGATGCCCCCAGTTACAAGAGTGAAAAGGCCGATACAACGCCTACAGGTCCTGCCGTGCCTGGAATCGATGAGAGCAGCAGGGTTTCCGGTCAGGATGAGGTTGACGACCTTTTGTCCAGTCTAGGGTTTTAGGGTTAGCGTTTAAATATGTCTTTCGATGCAGATGAAGAAATCCTTCAAGACTTCCTGGTTGAGGCAGGGGAAATCCTTGAACAGCTCAATGAACAGCTGGTGGAATTGGAGCAAAGCCCCAATGACAAGGACCTGCTTAATGCAGTATTCCGAGGCTTTCACACCATTAAGGGGGGAGCCAGCTTCCTTGGCCTGACCCCTCTGGTCGAAGTCTGTCACCGCGCGGAAGATGTCTTCAATATGCTGCGCAATGGTGAAATTGAAGTCACCTCTCAGATCATGGATGTGATCCTGCCGGTACTGGATACCCTGAATGCGATGTTCGACAGCATTCGCGCCGGCCAAATGCCAGAGAGCGCGGAACCACAGCTGTTGCGTGACCTGGAAGCAATCATCAATGGCGATCCGATTGCCGCCACTGCCGAGCCCAGCCCAGCGGCCGCAGATACCAGCGCACCCGCGCCATCGTCCGAGGCCCAAGCAGAGCCGGAAAAAGTACCTGAACCGCCGGCCCCTGTGGCAACGCCCCCCGCTACCGGTGAATCCAGCGGCGAAGGGGATATTACCGATGATGAATTCGAGGCATTGCTCAACGCCCTCGATTCAAACGCTAACGAGGCAGCACCCGCCCAAGCTTCGGCCAGCGATAGTCAGGCCGAATCGGCCAAGAAAGAGAGCGCGAGCACACCAGACGAGATTTCCGAAGACGAATTCGAAGCCCTGCTCGACGAATTGCACGGCAAAGGCCAGGCACCCGTTGGTCCTTCGGACGATGCCGGCACCGAAGCGAAACCCGCTGAAGCCGAGGCTGCGAGTCAGCCAGCGGGTGCAAATACCGATGAGATCAGCGAGGACGAGTTTGAGGCCCTTCTGGACCAGTTGCATGGCAAGGGCCAGGCCCCAGGAGACGTCGAGCCAACATCACAGCCTGCAGCCGCGTCCAAGCCAGCTGAGACGGCCAAGCCCGAACCCGAGACCCGTAAAGAAGAACCCACCCCGGCCAAGCCTGAAGCCGCTAAACCGGCCCCGGCCGCAGCGGCTAAGCCCAAACCAGAGGCCACGGTACAGGCAGAGACTACAGTGCGAGTCGATACCAAGCGCCTGGACGACATCATGAACATGGTAGGCGAACTGGTGCTGGTACGTAACAGACTGGTGAACCTTGAGGGTGCGGTCGAGAATGATGAACTGACCACAGCCGTCAGTAATCTGGATGTCGTCACCGCAGATCTGCAAACCTCGGTCATGAAGACACGCATGCAGCCCATCAAGAAGGTCTTCGGCCGTTTCCCACGAGTGGTAAGAGACCTTGCTCGTAGCCTGCAAAAAGAGGTTGCGCTGGAAATGGTGGGCGAAGATACCGACCTGGACAAAAACCTGGTAGAGGCCCTGGCCGATCCGCTGGTTCACCTGGTGCGCAATGCCGTAGACCATGGCGTTGAAATGCCCGACGTCCGTGAGGCTGCCGGAAAACCGCGCAAGGGTACGGTCATTCTCTCCGCCGAACAGGAAGGGGATCATATTCTCCTTTCCATTGAGGATGACGGCGGTGGAATGGACCCCGATATCCTACGTCGCAAGGCCGTGGAAAAGGGCATTATGGACAGTGAGGTCGCGGCACGTCTTGATGACAAGGAGGCGTTCAGCCTGATCTTCGCTCCGGGCTTTTCCACCAAGAGTGAAATCTCCGATATCTCGGGACGGGGTGTGGGCATGGATGTGGTGAAAACCCGCATCACCCAGCTCAATGGCAGTATAGAGATCGACTCGGTCAAGGGCGAGGGGACCCGTCTCTCCATCAAGGTGCCACTGACGCTGGCGATCATACCGACCCTGATGGTTATGTTGGGTCAACAAACCTTTGCCCTGCCGCTGGTGAATGTGAATGAGATCTTCAATCTGGATTTGAATCACACCAATATTATCGATGGCCAACTCGTTGTGATGGTCCGTGAGGCTCCCTTACCGCTATTCTATCTAAATAAATGGCTGGTCAGTGAAGATCCAATATTGACCGAGATGCCTGATGTAGAAGGTGATACCAAAACGCGCGGTAAGAAGATGGAGAGCGAATCACACGTGGTCGTGGTGCATATTGGCACCCAGAAAGTCGGTTTCGTGGTGGATCAGTTGATTGGTCAGGAAGAGGTCGTTATCAAGCCTCTGGGTGCACTGCTGCACGATGTTCAAGGCCTCGCCGGTGCTACCATCACGGGTGACGGCAAGATCGCATTAATACTGGATGTCCCCAGCTTGCTGAAACGCTATGCCAGAAAATTGCGATAGCTCGCCTCGCCGGAGTGATCGGTAGCTGTTTCAAGCAGTCGAATAATACGTAGAATGATGGTTTGGGATGACAATGTTCCGCTCGAGAGGAATTAAATGCCTGTACGTGTGCTCATCGTAGATGATTCCGGATTTTTCCGTCGACGTATCAAGGATATTCTCGATTCCGATCCCCGTCTTGATGTCATAGGTGAAGCCAAGGATGGGGTTGAGGCCATACAGCGCACTCTAGATCTGGACCCCGATATCATCACCATGGATATCGAAATGCCGGTGATGGACGGTATTACCGCGGTCAAGGAGATCATGGCCAAGCACCCAGTGCCGATACTGATGTTTTCGTCACTGACTACAGAGGGTGCCCAGGCGACTCTGGATGCAATGCAGGCAGGTGCGCTGGATTTCCTGCCCAAACGTCTGGAAGATATTTCCGGTAACCGTGAAGAGGCTTTGAGGCAGCTCCGTTCCAAGGTCTTTCTCATCGGTGCCAAGGGTAAGTCACAGAAGCTGCACCGCAATCTCAAGCCATCCACTGCACGCTCTGATAAATCCCAACCCGTGTCGAGTCCGCATAAGTCGGCCGCTCCACCGGTCGCGCAGGTTGCCACCGGACAGGCGAGGGGCCAATATGACATAGTGACAATCGGTACCTCGACAGGCGGCCCGGTAGCACTGCAGGAAGTGCTGACCAAGTTGCCAGAGAATTTTCCGGTGCCGATCATATTGATTCAGCACATGCCCGGAAGCTTTACACCGGCCTTCGCCAAGAGGCTGGATCAATTATGCAAGATTCACGTCAAGGAAGGCGAAAACGGAGAAGAGCTCAAGCCGGGATGGGCCTATCTGGCACCAGGCGGCAAGCAGATGGAAGTCGTGGTCAGAAAAGGTAAGGCAAACTTGGAAATCGGCGATGGCGATCAGAGTCTTAATTATCGCCCGAGCGTGGATTTGACGTTTAACTCCATCGCCAAGAGCTTTCCCGGCCGCTCGCTGGCGGTTGTCCTCACCGGCATGGGGGCCGATGGACGCGAAGGTGCGAGGGCCATGAAGTCAGGTGGAGGTACGGTGTGGGCTCAGGATGAAGCCACCTGTGTGGTGTACGGTATGCCGGCTTCCATCGCAGAGGCGGGATTGGCAGACAAGATTTTGGCTCTGGGTGATGTAGGTAAGAGCTTAGCGCAAGGATTCTCTTGATGGACATACTAAGTATAACAGGATTGATTTTAGGCTTTGGTGCGATCTTGATCGGACAACAACTGGAAGGGGGACACCTGCATACCCTCATCAATGGTCCGGCGGCCCTGATTGTATTGGGCGGAACGACCGGCGCGGCCCTTTTGCAGACCCCAATGCCGGTGTTCGTGGCCTCACTGCGCTCCTTTAAATGGATTTTCGCACCGCCGACCATGGTGCCCGAAGAGGCCATCGAGAAGATCATCGAGTGGAGTAACATCGCACGTCGCGAAGGCCTGCTGGGTCTGGAGGCAGCCTCCGAAACCGAGGAAGACGCCTTTGCCAGGAAAGGGCTGCAATTGCTGGTAGACGGCAGTGAGCCGGAGACGATTCGTTCCATCCTTGAGACCGAGGTGGACAGTAAGGAACATTTCGAAACCCAATCCGCCAAGGTGTGGGAAAGCATGGGTGGGTACTCCCCCACCATCGGCATCATCGGCGCGGTCATGGGACTGATTCACGTCATGGGCAACCTGTCGGACCCCTCGCAGTTGGGCTCAGGTATTGCCGTGGCCTTCGTCGCGACTATTTATGGGATCGGTGCCGCGAACCTGATCCTCATCCCCGCTGCCAATAAACTCAAGGCGATTGCGATGGAACGCTCACGTTTTCGTGAAATGATAATGGAAGGGATCATTTCCATTGCCGAGGGCGAAAACCCCCGCAATATAGAGGTCAAGCTGCAGGGTTACCTGCACGAGTAGTCGAGTATGGCACGCAAAAAAAAGCATGAAGAACATGAAAACCTGGAGCGTTGGCTGGTCTCTTATGCCGATTTCATCACGCTCCTGTTTGCCTTCTTCGTGGTCATGTATGCCATTTCCTCGGTGAACGAAGGCAAGTACCGCGTGATGGCCGATTCCATCAAGTCTGCACTGCAAAACGACCCGCGTACCATGGCGCCCATAAAGTTCGGTGACCCTGGACTGTCATCGGAAAAACAGAAGATCAACGAATCCGAGCGCATTGGAAAGAGTCAGTCTTTTATCGACCAGCCCAATAAGGAAGAACCGGATCGAGCTGATATGGTGCAACAGGTCAGCTCCAGTATGAAGGCCCTGATCGACAAGGGCCTGATATCGGTAAAAGAACATGAAAACTGGATCGAGATTGAAATCAGTAACAGTGTGCTCTTTGTCAGTGGCAGCGCGCGCCTGCAACCGGAGGCGGTTCCCCTGTTGAAGATCCTGTCGCGGATTCTCAATCGCTTTCCCAACACAATCCAGGTAGAAGGCTTTACCGATAACGAACCCATTAGCAATGAGGTCTTCCCCTCCAACTGGGAGCTCTCGGCGGCCCGTTCAGCCAGTGTGGTGCGACTGTTTGAACGCTCGGGTATCGACTCCGAACGTCTCTCCGTCGTCGGTTATGGCCAGACTCGCCCGGTGGCCGACAATGACAATGCGCGGGGCCGCGAACGCAATCGACGGGTATTGCTGGTAATCAACAAGCAGGTGGAACGCCGTACCACCGATATGAACACACGCGAACAGGAACGTCAGGCCGCTGCGGCGCCATCGCCGCGCGAACAAGAGGCCGAGGTGCCAACCGAGGTGCCGTTGGTAACACCTGGAGGCGATGAGCTGGTAATAGATACCGAGACCCTGCCGCAGGCAACAACCCCGACACCGTCCTCAAGCGGTGAGGGGCAACGTATTTTCCGGGAACAGACAGGGGAGTAGCTGGTGAAGGTTTGGGCCGTGGCAAATCAAAAAGGCGGAGTGGGCAAGACCACCACGGTGGTGACCCTGGCCGGCCTGCTGGCCTCGCATGGTCAGCGCACCCTGATGGTGGATATGGACCCCCACGGTTCCCTGAGCGCCTATTTTGGCCATGATCCTGATAGCGTCAGTCACAGTGTCTACAGCCTGTTTCAGGCGGTCAGTTCCAAGCAGGACATCCATCCCGAACAGGTGATTCGCCCCACCGCCTACGACAACCTGAGCCTGATGCCCGCGTCCACTGCCCTGGCCACCCTTGATCGGCAGTTGGGCACCCATGAGGGCATGGGACTGGTCATCAAGAAATCGCTTGAGACGGTCTCAGAACGCTATGACCACGTGATTATCGATTGCCCGCCCGTACTTGGGGTTTTGATGGTAAACGCCCTGGCGGCCTGTGAGCGGCTGCTGGTGCCGGTACAAACCGAGTTCCTGGCGGAAAAGGGCCTGGAGCGCATGATGCACACCCTCTCCATGATTCAGAAAGCAAGCCAGAAACCGATGCCCTATCTCATCGTGCCCACCCTGTTCGACAAGCGTACCAAGGCCGCCAAGGAGAGCCTGGAGGTCTTGCGCGACAATTACGGGCTCGATATTTGGGACTCGGTGATCCCGGTGGATACCCAGATCCGCGAAGCGAGCAAGAAAGGGATCCCGCTTTCGCATCTCAACCCGCGGGCACGTGGGGCGGTCGCCTACGAGGCCTTGCTGAAAACCCTGCTCGGCAACGAGACCAAACAGGGCGATGATGAGCAATCGGCGGTGCATTACTGATGGCAGATAAGGGCAAACAGCCAGATACCCTGGTCGATGAAAAGCAGGCGCTGGGGATCTATCTCGAGTCTTTGTTAAGGGATGTTCCCGAGGCCGACGAAGAGCTTGTACCGGTCGAAACCCCGGTCGAGCCTCCGGCGGCGCCTGCCATCGATGAGCCGGTCGTGGAGGTCGAGACACCGGCGCCGGCCCGTGTGCCGGAACCCGAGCCGCAGGTGGCGCCTGCCGCGGTCGAGCCCGCACCGGCCCCTGTCGTTGAGCCGGAACCGGCCCCACCTATAGCGGAGCCTGTTTCCCAGTCGCAGGAGCCCAGTCCCTGGGAAGGTATCCCGGAATGGGGGGAAGAGCCATTCCAGGCACTGCTGTTCAAGCTATCCGGCCTGACCATGGCCATTCCCCTCATCGAACTGGATGGGATCCTCGAATGGCCCGATAGTCTGACGCCCTTGCCGAATCGCTCGGCCTGGTATCTAGGTCTGCTCGACAATCGAGGCAAGACCCTGCCTGTGATCGAACTGGCACAACTGGTGATACCGCCCAAAATACGCAACAAACATGCGAATGAAGGCGGGGCCTCATTGAGCCGTATCATCCTGATTGGGGACGGCCGCTGGGGCGTAGCCTGCGACAGTGTGTCGGAGGTGATCACCCTCAATCCCGACGAGGTGCGCTGGCGCTCATCCCGCAGTCGTCGTCAGTGGCTGGCGGGGACGGTGGTGGACCATATGTGTGCACTGCTCGATGCCCAGGGCCTGGTACATCTGCTCAGCACCGGCCAGGAAGTCGAGGCTCAGTAATGGGGATTGAAATTATGGTTCGAGCTGCCGATACATAGATGAACTTATCCGGGACGATGTCGGCTCCCGGGCTCAACGCGCAAATGAGGCGAGTATGATGGAAAATCATGAAGACGTAAGTTTCGACGAAGGCACCGATACCCAGTGGGTGACTTTCTTCCTTGCGGATGAGAAATACGGTGTGCCCGTGGCTCAGGTCAGGGAGGTATTACGTTATTCGGAGATTACACCGGTACCCGGTGCTCCCGACTACGTAATAGGTATTATTAACCTGCGCGGCAACGTGGTGACCGTGCTCGATACGCGCAAGCGTTTCGCACTGCCACAGGTAGAGGTGGACGATTCGACTCGAGTGGTGATCATCGAAGTGGAAGACCAGGTAGTCGGTATCCTCGTGGACCAGGTCTCCGAGGTCATGCGACTGAACACCGAAGAGATAGAAACGGCGCCCAATGTCGGCAATGACGAGAGCTCCAAATACATCCAGGGCGTGGCCAGCCGTGATGGCAACCTGCTGATCCTGGTCGATCTGCACAAGCTGCTCAGCGATGAGGAGTGGGCGGAGATGGCGAACCTCTAGCCATGGCGGAGTTCTCGCTCTCCAACCTGTTGACGGTGCCGGCCGTGGCAAGCCTGGCCGCTGTGACCTTGCTGTTGACCGTTGCCTTCCTGCTTCTGGTCTGGAGACTCCAGCGCTTACGTCGCCGGCATGACGAGCAGGTTCAAGCTCTGCAATCCGATATGCGCGCGCTCGTATCCGCCGCTATCGGTGTGGGCGAGCGTGTCCACCGAATTGAGAAGTCCCTGCGTGAGGTAAGCCATCGCCAGGAGCAGCAACTGGACCAGACTGACCCGGGTGGTCAGACCTATCAGCAGGCCATCAAGATGGCACAAAAGGGCGCGGCGGCAGAGGAATTGATCGAGATTTGCGGGCTAACCCGGGGTGAGGCGGATCTGATTGCCATGCTCCATCGCATGGAGCGCACGGTCTAAACCCTCGTTTCCGGATACTCAACCTCAGATATCGTGATGAAAGACGGCTCCCTGGAGGCCGTCTTTTTTGTTTGGCCAGTTCGGACGCTACCCGCGGTGTGCGGATACTATTCTTCCTGCGGTGGCGCCGCCTTGCCGCTTACCATATAGGCGAAGGCGAGGACCTCCGCCACCGCGACATAGAGATTGGACGGGATCTCGGTGCCCAGGTCGAGCTGCGCCAGCAGGGTGACGAGATCGGGGTCTTCACGTAAGGGGATGCCATGCTCATCGGCCAATGCCAGGATCTTCTCGGCCACCTCGCCCTTGCCCTTGGCCGAGATTCGTGGGGCCT
Source organism: Gammaproteobacteria bacterium (assembly GCA_014762495.1). Taxonomy (GTDB): domain Bacteria; phylum Pseudomonadota; class Gammaproteobacteria; order Thiohalospirales; family Thiohalospiraceae; genus JABURT01. The sequence continues at coordinate 17,926 of JABURT010000081.1, forward strand.
GTTTGCCGTCATATTCCAGCGCAACCGCGGTCGGCAACTTGTCCTGCTCCTGTTCGCTCATGCCTCGACGTCCACCAGTCCCTTACCTGAGAAAGGTTTTTGCGGTTCGGCGCGTGCGGGTATGCCTTGCTGGCACCCCATGCGACTGACATGCAGACCGGCCTCGATCATGCTTTGCTTGAGTTGAGAGATATTGCGCTGAAACAGGGCCACGGTGTCGGCCTCGTCGGCCCAGAGATTAATGCCCACCTGCTTTTCGCCCACCAGGGTCAGGCCGGCGCGTACCGCGCCCAGTTCTTTTAAGTCAAACGAAAGCGAGACCGTCCAGATCGCGCGCTTGTCTTTGCCATCGCCCTCGCGGTCACGCTGTATCTCGAGTTGCAGGGTATCGACCCGGCCATCGCTTTGGCGCATCGGTACTTCCAGTAACCAGCTCGGGCGTTGTTGATTGTCGCTTTGCTGGATGCTGCTGAGCTGATTGAACTGGATGCGTGCAAGCCCCGACTCCAGTTGTTGCGTCGTCTCGACGCCGCTTCGCCCGAGCGATGTGGGCTGGGTCGCGGCGGTACCGGTCTGGGTATTGATCGTGCCTGTTTGAGGGCGCGCGGCGGTGGTATCGGCGGTCTGCCGGCTTGCGTTCTCTACACCCGTCTGTGGTGTTGTGACGATACGCTGGGCCTGTGTATTGGCTTGAGGCGCCTGACTTGATGCTTGTGCAGACTGACCGCTTCCCGAAGCGGGCGGCGGTGGGGCCGTGGACTTGCCCTGTGCAGGAGGGTTGGCGGCTTGTTGGGCCGTCGACTGAGCCTGAGGTGTCTGGCCCTGTCCCTGCGCGGCGCGATCCGTCGAGGCCGGATTGCTTTGTTGGGGCAAATTACGAATTGCTTGCAGTAGGCGTAGCAGGCCGGCCTTGAGGTCTCGGCCAAGCTGGGCCTGTGCCTCGGGTGAGGTGCTGCCCTGTTGCGAGAGCTGTCGCAGTCGGGATTCCAGGAAGCTACCGGAATCTTCCACCGCCTGTTTAACCGCGGATCCGGTACGTAGTTGCTGTAATTGTGGAAGCTGGTCGAGGATCTGGCGGCTCAGGGCCCGCAGTTGTTGTGCATTCTCACCATTGGCCGAGTCTGCCAATTGTGTCAGCGCACGCAGGACCTGGGGCAGGGGTTGTTGCTGGGGTAGCGACTCACGCGCGCCACGCGAGATCACTTCGCCTCGATTGGCGGCGGGATTGAGGACTCGCAGGAGGGGTTGGTCACCGGCGCGGACCACTTCCAGTTGTAGGGTCTGGCCCGCGCGCATGGCTTGGTTGGCCTGGGCTTGTCCTTGTGCCTGGGCCTGTACCCGATGCCCGTTGATCTCCAGGGTGGGAGTCCCTTGTCGATCAACGCTGACCACCATGGCCTTGAGTAACTGGCCGACCTGCCAGCCCGCCCGCATGCGTGACGAACCGGCATTATTGAGATTGAGCAGGGCGTTGTTGTCGGGGCCTTTTACATACATAGGCTGGATGCGTCCACCGAAGGTTTCTGGAAAAGTCGATAAAGCCATTGACACCACGCTGGATACATGGCTACTTATCCAATATTTCGTCTAATTAAATCAAAGCTTTAGGCAGAGTATGGCAGAGCAAGAGCAAAACACTAAGGCGGTCACACTGTATACGCGTCGCGATGGAGAGATAAAGGGGCCGTTTCCCGTTGGTCAGATCGTGCGCTGGATCCTGTTGGGGCGGGTGCTGCCCAGCGATGAGGTCAGTGAAGACCGACAATACTGGGAAAAGGTTGAAGATCGCGAAGATTTAATGCCAGAGGTGATGAGCCTGGATCTGTCCATACCCGAGAATCGTGAGCGCTTTGAGGCGGCCAAACGCTGGGCCGACGAGCGCCGTTTTCACGAACAAGAGGATGCCGCGCCAACATCCGAACGCCGCCAGCCGGAAAATGAGGAATTGCTTGCCTACCGTCAGACGCGGGAGGAGGTCATCAACACGCCTCCCAAACGCTTGCGCGGCAACCTGTTTCTACTCACCACGGTCGTGGTTCTCGTGGTGGTCAGTTGGCTGGCCATCGAATGGACCCCTGAGTCGACGATCCTCCTGCCCGACTGCAGCGACTCTGCGGCCCCTGAAGTGGTATGGGACAACTGCAAACTCGAGGGCATAGAAATCAGCGGCGCCGATCTCAGTGGCGCCTATCTTCGCAATGCCAGCCTAAGCGGCAGCGTGGCCAACGGTACGCGATTCCGTGGTGCCAGGCTTCAGTACAGCAATATGAATGGGGCCTCATTGGTGGGTGCCGATTTTCACGAAGCCAATATGAAAGGCATTGGTCTGCGTGATGCCGATCTCAGCAAGGCCAACCTGAGCGGCGCCGATCTTTCTTACTCCAATCTGACCGACGCCCTGATAACCGGCGCAAACCTCAAGGGCGCTAATCTCAATCATGCCTACTGGATAGATGGTACATTGTGTTCGGGTGACTCCATTGGTGAATGTCGCTAGCTGTAATGCCAGGCATCATTCGGTTTCGCTTACCGGCATGCCGAAGGACTCGGTGGTATATCGTTCAATCTCCATTGTGTCGGACCAGTAATCGGCCGCCAGACCGGCCTTGCGTTTGAGATGGCTAAGAAACTCCTCGGGTTTGCTTAACTGACCCCAGACCGTAGGTAGGAAGGTCGCGCGTCTTAGACCGTCTTTGATGATCAAGCCATCAATGCCGGGTCGCAGCTGGTCTAATAATTCCCTCTCATTGTTCACATATATAAGCTCCGGTAGCGAGAGCACGGATAACTCCAGGTCCAGCTCGGGTAATTCAATGTCCTCGAGGGCAGGAAAGCGTGGGTCGGAAAAGGCCGCTGCATAGGCATTGCTCGACACATCTTCTATCAGGGGGCGTTCGGGTAGCAGGCTGCCAATACAACCTCGCAGCTGGTGATGACGTTGAAGCGTCACGAAGCTTGCCCTGTGTTGCCGCAGAGACTCGGGGGTCGTGGTCAAATCCACGGGCATGGGCTTACCGTGTTGCAACCCGTATCGAATCGATGACAGTGCCGTTTGCAGCAGGAGCAGGCGTTCACTTTGCGAGTAGTCACTCATTGAAATACGTAGGCGCCATAGCCGACCACACGGTCTTTTGGACCCGCCGTGTCACCGGAGTTGCGGACATCGATGGCCGTGCCGTGCAGGCCGTGTCGGCGGGAATAATAGAGCAGGCCGCGAATGGGATTGCGACCACAGGCATCGTCAAAGCCCAGGTCCTCATAGCGCAAGGCCTCAATGGCCGACGTTGTGGCCTGATCCCGCTGGCGAGCGGTGGCATAGTCATGGTAATGACTGAGGTCCGAGCTGATGACGATTAGTGTTTCCTCCTTGCCCCAGAGCATTTCCAGCACCTGCGCCACCTCTTGCGGGGCCGCGTCGCCAACCACCATTGGGATCAGTTCGAAATCCGACAGCAAAACCTGCAGGAAAGGCAGGTGTACCTCCAGGCTGTGCTCCCGGCTGTGGGCCTCGTCCAGGATCGCCACCGCAGGCAGTTTCAAAAGGGCCTCATCCATACCGTGATCCACGAGGATCGTACCCAGAGGCGTGGCAAAGCTCTGGGCGCTACTTAGGGCCAGGCCCTGGAAGCCCACGCGATGGGAAGGTCCGAGCAGGACCACGCGCCGGATACGTTCGCGCAGGGGGGCCAATAGACGATAGGCCGAGGCCGCGACGGGACCGGAATAGACGTAACCGGCGTGGGGCACGATGAGGGCCTTGGGTGGCGGATTCTCATTGTGAGTGTCGTGCAGATAGCCCTCGACCGTTTGCCTGAGTTCGACTGGGTCGGCGGGGTAGAACATGCCCGCCACCACGGGCTCGCGTATGCGTTGCATGGATACCACCCTATCCTGTCTACTAGTCTATAAATTATAGTTGTCATGTCTGGCTTTCAAGGGCTCGGGGCCGCGGCAACAGGGGCTTAAGATGAGTGATATGAAGGAATCTTTTGGTGACACCATGCCTACCCGGTATTGGCATGTGCTGGAGGATGGCCGCGTCCAGTGCGATCTCTGTCCACGTTTGTGCAAGTTGCATGAGGGGCAGCGCGGACTCTGCTTCGTTCGGGCCAATCAGAACGGCGCCATCGTCCTCACCACCTACGGTCGTTCCAGTGGATATTGCATCGACCCCATTGAAAAAAAGCCGTTAAATCATTTCCTTCCGGGTACACCGGTGCTCTCTTTCGGCACCGCCGGCTGCAACCTGGCCTGTAAGTTTTGTCAGAATTGGGACATCAGTAAATCACGCGAGATGGACACGCTGATGGATGATGCAAGCCCCGAGAAGATCGCCCGTGTGGCCAGGGAAATGGGCTGTCGTAGCGTTGCCTATACCTATAACGACCCGGTGATTTTCCATGAATATGCCATCGATGTAGCAAAGGCCTGCCGTCAGCTCGGGATCAAGAACATTGCCGTGACGGCCGGATATGTCAGTCCCGAACCGCGTGCGGAGTTCTATCGCTATATGGACGCGGCCAATATCGATCTGAAGGCCTTTACCGATGAGTTCTATTACAAGCTCACCGGGGCTCACCTGGAGCCGGTGCTGGATACGCTTAAATATATCAAGCACGAGACCCAGGTCTGGCTGGAACTGACGACATTGTTGATTCCAGGTAAGAACGACTCGGACATCGAACTGGAGCAGCTAACGCAGTGGGTCAAATCTGAACTCGGCGCCGAGGTGCCGCTGCACTTTAGCGCATTTCATCCTGACTGGAAGATGCAGGATATCCCGGCAACGCCGACGGCGACCCTGCAGAGGGCACGTCAAATCGGCCTGAATAACGGTCTGCATTACGTCTATACCGGAAACATCCATGACAAGACGGGGCAGAGCACCTACTGCCATCAATGCGGTCAAATCCTCATTGGCCGAGATTGGTACGAACTGTCGGAATGGAATCTGGATGGCAAGGGGTGTTGCACACAGTGCGGGACGCGCTGCGCCGGACACTTCGAAGAGAAGCCCGGGACCTGGGGAGGCAGGCGACAACCGGTGCGTTTGCACGAACATGCATGAGAGATGTTGTCGAATCAATAGCGGTGATTAAATTGGAACATGGAGGCTAAGTACGAGACTGTTTTGAACGCTATTGGGTTGATAGTAAGACTGCCCCATCAATTGAACCTCGGGCGATGCCATCAGCCTGTATCCGTCCAGAGTCAGCCGGAGTTGAAGACCGTCGGGTTGACCCAGTCCCAGTTCGAAATATGTAGTGCTCTGTGGTGAGGGATATAAGGTCAGGCCGAGACTGACCGTTTCCACCAGCACCCACGGCAGCTTGACGCCGCCCTTCACGTACCAACCGTCGAAATCAAATCCCAGCCCCACACGGCTTTGCAACACATGAAAGGTTTCCGTGTAGCCAAGGCTGCCACCGTTGTCCAGCACGCGTCGCCAGATATCCAGTCCCAGGCTGTATTCCGCGAACAGGACGGAGGTGTTAAACAGTTGATGTTGCCAGAGACTGTCCAGGCGTATGCCATCGTAGCCGGTGCTGCTAACGAAGGGGGTACCGTCCATTAACTGACCGTCATAGTGAACAATACCGCCGTAGAAAACGAAGCTTCGCTCACGTGACCGCGTCTGCTTATGATCGTACTGTTTCAAGCCCAGGACATAACGGTTGCCGTTTTCGGTCAGGTAGCGGCTGCCGTCGTCGGCTGTTTCATACCATAGGAAGGACTCATTGCCGATTAATACGCTTCGTTCACGGGCGTCGAGACCGGAGCTGATGCCCAACAGGCAAACCAGCAAGAGACCATAACGGTTTGCTATACGACTCAGGCCAGTTGCAGGATTTCGATTGGGCATCTCGCCTTTATCACACGTATAATGGGACACAACAACCACTTTCCTTAGAGTTTTTATAGATTTATGACAAATACCGCACGCATAGGATTCATCACCATCTCCGATCGCGCCAGTCGCGGCGAATACGAAGACCTGGGCGGGCCGGCCATGCAGGCCTGGATCGATAAGGCCCTGACCTCACCCTGGGAGGCCGTGGTGCGGCTCATCCCGGATGAGCAGGATCAGGTGGAGGCGAGCTTGAAGGAACTGTGTGACGAAGAGGGATGCTGTCTCGTTCTGACCACCGGCAGTACCGGACCGGCGGTGCGCGACATCGTCCCCGAGGCCACCGAGGCGGTCTGCGACAAGATAATGCCGGGCTTTGGCGAACTGATGCGCCAGGAGAGCCTGAAATTTGTGCCCACCGCGATCCTGTCGCGGCAGACCGCGGGCATACGCGGCCAGTCGCTTATCATCAATCTGCCGGGCAAGCCCTCGGCCATTGATGATTGTCTCAACGCCGTGTTTCCGGCCGTGCCCTATTGTGTCGACCTCATCGAGGGTCCTTATATCGAGACCGATGAGACCGTATGCAAGGTCTTTCGTCCCAAGCATGCCAAGAAGCCTGATTAGGCGATGACCGATATCGAAAGCTACCGCAACCGCCTGCGCAAGAATGCCAAACACTGGGGCAAATGGGCGCGGCGACAGGGGATCAGTTGTTATCGCCTCTATGACCGGGACATCCCGGAGTTTGCCCTGGCCGTGGATCGCTACGAGGATCAGATCCACCTACAGGAATATGAACGTCGATCCCAGTCCAGCGATGCCGAACAGCAGGCGTGGTGGGAGGCCGTGATAGACGCCACCGCCGAGGTACTGGAACTGCCGCGGGATTCCATTCACGGCAAGACCCGGCGTCGGCAACAGGGCGAAAGCCAGTACGAGGCCACGGGCGAGTCGGGTCGCGAGTATATCGTCGAGGAACAGGGCCGACGCTTTCGCGTCAACCTGGACGCCTATGTCGATACCGGCTTGTTCCTGGACCATCGCAACACGCGACACATGGTGGCGGAGCGGGCACAAGGCAAACGCTTTCTCAACCTGTTTGCCTATACCGGCAGCTTCACCGTCTATGCCGCCACCGCCGGGGCACGCGATAGCGTTACGGTGGACATGTCCAATACCTATCAGGACTGGAGCCGACGCAACTTCAAACTCAATGGTCTCGACCTGCAACGCCACCAGCTGGTGCGCGCCGACGTCTTCATGTGGATACGCGAGGCCCTGGAGCAGGGCGAAGAGTTCGACCTCATCGTGCTCGATCCGCCCACCTTCTCCCAGTCCAAGAAGATGCATGGAGTGCTTGACATCCAACGCGACCATCCCTGGCTCATCCATCAATGTATGAAATTACTTACGCCACAGGGTGTACTTTTCTTTTCCACCAACTTCCGCAAGTTCAAGCTGGAACCCAGCCTGCACGACTGGTATGTGCTGGAAGAGATCTCCAGTCAAACCGTCCCCGAGGACTTTCGGGATAAAAAGATCCACCGATGCTGGCATGTCGTACACAAGTAAAACGGACTGGTTATACAAATGGATGATGCGTCACTCGGGGAACTGCTGGATCAGGTAACGCAGATCACGAAGGCTGCGGGTCGCGCCATACTTGATGTCTACAAGGGCGAGTTCCATGTCGATTACAAGGAGGATGCCTCGCCGGTCACCCTTGCCGATACACGCGCCCATGAGATTATTGTCAAGGCCCTGAGAGGATTGGAGACAAACTACCCGATTGTCTCGGAGGAGGGCGGGATTCCTCCACTCGAACAACGACAACATTGGATACGATACTGGTTGGTCGATCCCCTGGACGGGACCAGGGAGTTTATCAATCGCAACGGTGAATTCACTGTCAATATTGCACTCGTAGATGGGCACCAGGTCATACTCGGCGTAGTCTACGCGCCGTGGCTGGATGTAACCTATTGTGCGGCACGTGGTCTGGGTGCGTTCAAAAACGAGGGTGTTCAGGAGCGAAAGGCGATTCAAGTTGCTAGGCACGGCGTGGCTGAGAGCTGGCGTGTGGTTGTCAGTCGTTCACACATGAGCAAACAGACAGAGCGGTTTATCCAGGCACTGGGTGATGTGGAGTGCCTCAGTCTGGGCAGCTCGCTGAAACTCTGCCTGGTGGCCGAGGGCAGGGCACACCTGTATCCGCGACTGGCACCTACCTTTGAATGGGACACTGCTGCGGCCCAATGCGTGGTGGAACAGGCCGGGGGCGAAGTCCTGTCATTGGACTTATCTCCCCTTCGCTACAATGCCCGCGATACGTTGCAAACCCCGGGCTTCGTCGCGTGCGGTGAAGTCGGTAATGACTGGAGGGGGCATTTGAAGGAGTTCGGTAGTGAGTAATGCCGCTGTCATGTAACTATCCAAAGATGAAACGTTCTTGTTATGCTGAGACATCAATAATTACGCCGTTCCATTTGGCATTTGTTTAGTTAGCTAGGCTTGTTTGTTGTATTGATTCGATTTAGAGAAACCGAATGAAAATAGCTGTTGTAGGTACGGGTTATGTGGGTCTGTCCAATGCCATGTTGCTGGCCCAACACAACGAGGTCGTAGCCCTGGATATCGTTCCGGAGCGGATCGATACGCTCAATGCCGGGCAGTCGCCCATCGTCGATGCCGAAATTGAGTCCTTTTTGCACAACAAGGAACTGAATTTTCGTGCAAGTCTCAACAAGGAAGAGGCCTATCTCGATGCCGATTTCGTCATCATTGCCACGCCCACCGATTATGACCCCGACACCAACTTTTTCAACACCGGCTCGGTCGAGTCAGTGATAGAGGATGTACTTGCGATTAATCCCAAGGCGTTGATGGTGATCAAGTCCACTATCCCGGTGGGATACACCGCAAAGCTTAAGCAGGATATGGGTTGCGAGAATATCATTTTTTCCCCCGAGTTCCTGCGCGAGGGCAAGGCCCTGTATGACAATCTCTATCCCTCACGCATCGTGATCGGCGAGCAGTCCGAGCGCGCCCAACGCTTCGCGCAGTTGCTCAAGCAGGGGGCGATAAAAGAAGATATTCCCACCCTGTTTACCAACTCGACCGAGGCCGAGGCGATCAAGCTCTTTGCCAACACCTACCTGGCCATGCGCGTGGCCTATTTCAATGAGCTCGACAGTTACGCGGAGACCCATGGGCTGGATACGCGCCATATCATCGACGGGGTATGTCTGGATCCGCGCATCGGAGCCCATTACAACAACCCCTCTTTCGGTTACGGCGGATACTGCCTGCCCAAGGATACCCGACAATTGCTGGCGAATTACCAGGACGTGCCTAATAACATCATAGGTGCCATCGTCGATGCCAACTCCACACGCAAGGACTTCATTGCCGAAAGCATTCTCAAGCGTAACCCTGGTGTTGTCGGCATCTACCGCCTGGTCATGAAAGCCGACTCGGATAATTTTCGTGCCTCGGCCATACAGGGGGTCATGAAGCGAATCAAGGCCAAGGGGATCGAGGTGGTGGTATATGAGCCGGTACTTGAAGAAGGTGACTTCTTCCATTCCCGCGTGATCAAGGATCTGGAAGAGTTCAAACGGGTCTCCGATGTGATTGTCGCCAACCGCATTACCGATGAGATACGCGATGTTCTGGACAAGGTTTACAGTCGCGACCTGTTCGGTGGGGATTGAGTCATGTCGGAATTGCATACCATACGTGATCATATCCGCTGGGGCACCAGCCTGTTCAGCCAGGCCAGGCTGTTCTATGGACACGGTACGGTCAATGCCCTGGATGAGGCGGCCTACCTGGTGTTGCACGCCCTGCACCTGCCGCCCGATTTCCCGGACAGCTATCTCGACACTCGGCTTACCGACACCGAGCGTCAGGCCGTAGTGAGCTTGCTGAAAAAGCGGGTAGAAACTCGCCAACCGGCCCCCTATCTCACCAACGAGGCCTGGTTCATGGGCATGCCATTCTACGTTGATGAGCGGGTCCTGATCCCGCGTTCGCCCATTGCCGAACTCATCGAGCAGGGCTTTGAACCCTGGACAGATCCTGATGGCGTGGCGCGGATTCTGGACCTGTGCACCGGCAGTGGTTGCATCGCCATCGCCTGCGCTGCGGCCTTCCCCGATGCCGAAGTGGATGCATCAGAACTGTCGCAGGAAGCCCTGGCGGTGGCAGAAATCAATGTTGAGCGCCACCAGATGGAGGAGCAGATTCGGCTGGTTCAGGGAGACCTGTTCGCTAACCTCGAAAGGGAGCGCTACGACATCATCGTCAGCAATCCCCCCTACGTGGATGCCGAAGACATGGAGGGGCTGCCCAATGAATACCTGCACGAGCCCGAGCTGGCCCTGGCCGCCGGCTTCGACGGTCTCGATATTGTACGCCGCATGTTGGCTGAGGGTTCCGAACACCTGAATCCGGGTGGCATCATGGTGGTGGAGGTGGGCAATAGTCAGCCGGCCTTGGAACTGGCCTATCCCGAGGTGGAGTTCACCTGGCTGGAGTTTGAGCGGGGAGGGCACGGTGTGTTCCTGCTGACCGCAGAACAACTGGAAGAACATCAGGCACTGTTTCAGTCTCGTCTATGATCGAGGTCATTTCCTGCGCCTCTCTCGTCCGGGATAATGCACGAATAGATATTGATTTGAGAGCCATCCATGAGTGAGACCAACTACGTCGTCTTTGACCCAGATCTAATCAAGTGTTACGACAAATCCGGACCCCGCTACACCTCCTACCCCACTGCGGTGGAGTTCACCGAAACGTTTGCTGAGGCTCAATACAAGGCCCAGGTGGAACGCGGTAATGCGACGGGTAATCCCCTGTCACTCTATTTCCATATCCCGTTTTGTGACACCGTCTGCTACTACTGTGGCTGCAATAAGGTGGTGACCAAGGACCGCTCGCGAGCAGCACCCTACCTGGACCGACTACACAAGGAGATCGCCCTGCAGGCGGCGTTGTTCGACGATTCCCGCATCGTTGATCAGTTGCACTGGGGAGGCGGTACGCCCACCTTCATTAGCCACGAAGAGATGCGTGAGTTGATGCGTGTCACCCGCGAACACTTCCGACTGTATGAGGATGACACTGGCGAATACTCCATTGAGATCGACCCGCGAGAAGTCGATGCCAAGACCGTTGCCGTGTTGCGCGAGTTGGGCTTTAACCGCATGAGCCTCGGCGTACAGGACTTTGAGCCGGCGGTGCAGAAGGCGGTCAATCGCATCCAGTCCGAGCAGGTGACCCTGGGGGCGATCCAGGCCGCCCGTCATGAGGGTTTCAAGTCCATCAGCGTTGATCTGATTTATGGTCTTCCACATCAGTCGTCGGTGAGTTTTCTACGTACGCTGGACAAGATCATCGAGGTCGATCCGGACCGCCTCTCCGTCTTTAACTACGCCCATCTACCGGAGATGTTTAAGCCGCAGCGACGCATCCATGCCGAGGACCTCCCCTCACCAGAGGAAAAGCTGGCGATCCTCAAGCTCACCATCGATCGGCTCACCGAGGCCGGCTATGTCTACATCGGCATGGACCACTTCGCCAAGCCCGAAGATGAACTGGCAGTGGCGCAAAGCGAAGGCACTCTGTATCGCAACTTTCAGGGCTATTCCACCCATGCCGACTGCGACCTGATTGGCCTGGGTGTCACCTCCATCGGCCAGGTAGCCGATTGTTATGCGCAAAATATGAAAGGGATGGATGACTACTACGCAGCCATCGACGCGGGTCGTCTGCCCATCTACCGTGGCATCGAGCTGGATACGGACGATCGTCTGCGAAGGGAGGTCATCACCCAACTCATCTGCCACTTCCGGCTCGACTACGCGACAATAGAGACTCAGTATGGGATCCGTTTTGGCGATTATTTCCTCACGGAGTTACAGGAACTGGCTGCCTTGCAGAGCGATGGTCTGTTGCGTCTGAGTGACAAGGGGATCGAAGTTCAAGCGGCGGGCAAGTTGCTGATCCGAAATGTCTGCATGGTCTTTGACAAGTATCTGCGTCAGAAACAGGCGCAGCGTTTTTCCAAGGTCATTTAAGAGCGGGTTTACATGGGCCAAGGATCAGGAAAGAGCAAATAGCGGGCCCATTAAACCCATCGTCTTGAACCCTGTGGCTACTCTTAAATCGTATGAATCAGGTGTCGCTGCGGATCGGTTTCGTTGTCATACAGCAGGCCCTCGATAGGACGTGGCTTACCCAACCAGTGCCCCTGCATGTAATTGATGCCGGTCTCTTTGAGAAAATCGGCGGCGGCCTCGGTCTCGACGAATTCGGCGATGGTCTGTATGCCCATGATACCGGCGATTTGACTGATGGAAGTGACGAAGGCCTGGTTGAGATTATCCTCATCGATGTTGCGGATAAAGTTGCCGTCTATCTTGATGAAATCCACATTCAGGTTTTTCAGATAGCCGTATGAGCTGAGTCCCGAGCCGAAATCATCCAGTGCGAAACGACATCCCATGTGGCGTAGCACCGAGATGAATTCCATTGCCGATGAGAGATTGGCAATGGCCGCCGTCTCGGTGATCTCAAAACAGATCTGGGACGGTTGAGTGTCATACTTTTGAAGACAGTGCAGGACGTAATCCAGCGACTGTTGGTCGGAAAGCGATTGCGCCGAGAGGTTGATGGTAAACAGGCTGTTACTGAGTACCGGGTTGTTGCTGTTGTCGGATAGGAATTCGATGGCTTTGCCCACGACCCAGCGGTCCAGGGCCGAGGCAAGATTATATCGCTCCGCCGCAGGTATAAAGGCCATGGGAGGGACGACGGTTCCATCTTCTTCCTGCAATCGAATCAGGAATTCGTACATCATCGGTTGTTCATTATCACCGATGGGTATGATGGGCTGGTAAAACAGTGTGAAGCGATCCTTGGCGATGGCATCGTTAATGGCCGGCAGCCATTGCATTTCCCCCTGGCGACTGATCAAGGCGGCGTCGTCCGGACGGTAGATATGGATATGATTGCGACCCAGATCCTTGGCTACATAACAGGCTGAGTCCGCCGCGCTCATCACTTCGTTGCTGTTGCCAGAATTGGCGTTGATTTCCACAAGTCCGATACTGACACCGATTTCAAACACATTGTTCTTCCAGTTGAAGCGGTAGTCCTTGACGGTTTGTTTCAGACGTTCGGCGATCTGCAGACCTTTGTCGGGATTACAACCCTCCAGCAGGATGCCGAACTCATCCCCCCCCAGGCGTGCCAGGACATCGTTGCCTCGGATGAGTGGTTTAAGTAGCGGGGCCAGTTGTTTGAGCAATTCGTCACCGGCATTGTGACCGCAGGTATCGTTCACTACCTTGAACTGATCCAGATCCATGTACAGAAGGATATGGGTGAGTGATTCATGACGTGAGCTTTCAATGGCGGCATCCAGTCTGCTCTCGAATTCCCTTCGATTGAGTAGCCCGGTGAGGGCGTCATGGCAGGCCTGGAAATGCAACTTCGCCGAGAGCTGATGCATTTCCGTGACATCTCGCATGGTGAGAATGCCGCCAATCGACTTGCCGCTGCTGTCAAGGATGGGGGCGGCAGTGTATTCGATCGCAAAATTGGCCTGGTCACGTCGATGCAGATCGATAGCCTTGGGTGAGTAGACCGTCTTTCCTTCCACCATGGCCTGCATCAACGGGATGTTGATGGGCTCACGGTTTTCGAACAGTTCACTAATGTGAGAAAAGTGCTGTCCAATCAGCTGTTGACGGGACTGACCCAGTATCTTTTCCGCACCGGGATTCACCATATCGATCATACCCATGGCATTGGTGGTGATGACGGCATCACCAATGGAGAACAGGGTGGTCTGGGCCCGCTCCTTCTCATTGAGCAGGTTTTGTGCGGCCAATCGCGACTGGCGAACACTGGAGACGGCGATGAAAATGCCCAACATAATGGTGATGAGGCCACTTAAGATGAGAAAGGTGCGACCGTGATAGTAGGATACACTGGCCTGCTCCAGGCTCAATGCCGCTTCTTCTTCCTCGTAGTCCAGGAATGCCTGCAGGGTGGATAACACACCTTCCTGCAAGGGGATGACCTCGCGGAATAGCAAGGTGCGGGCTTCTTCCATCTTGCCGTCTTGAAAGAGTTCAACGACCAAATTTTGCAGAGGAACATTGATGGTGGACAGTCTACTCTGGCGTGCCAGCAATTCTCGTTGAGTTTCATTCAAATCGGAATCAAGAACGGCGTTGCGCGCCTTGATGAAGTCCTCGGCCACTTCGCGAAAGCGTATTAACTGTGCATCCTTTTCGAACGGGTCGGAGAGGATGATATAGTTCAACAGGGCCACGGTCCGTTCCCGCGCGGCCTTGTACATCGTATAGATGTGTTTCTTTTCCTGTTCGTACTCGGTGATGTGATGCTGCAGGTATTCGTGCTGATTGGCCATCCGATTCAGGCCCAGGATCATCATAGTCAGCAGAAGGGCGATCATGACTCCGAAGCCGATCGTGAGTCCTAATGTGCCTTGTTGTGTTCTCATAAAAACCGCTTAAATTATAAGGTTTAATCGTCTTGCGTTTGACCGAGTTCGGATCATCTCAATTTTATCGGCAGACAGACAAAATTCTTTGAGAGAATGCGTTGGTTTTTCAGGCTATTGAATGGCGACTTGGATCCGTGACTGGTTTACAATAGCGGCCATGTCAGGGAACAGCTACGTAAAACTCTTTCCACTCACCGGCTTTG
>JABURT010000151.1 GCA_014762495.1 Gammaproteobacteria bacterium
CGCCCGTGGTACGCCCGGTTTCTCCGGTGCCGATCTGGCCAATCTGGTCAACGAGGCAGCCCTGTTTGCGGCACGTGGTAACCAACGACTGGTGCAAATGGATGATTTCGAGCGTGCCAAGGACAAGATCATGATGGGCGCCGAGCGCAAGTCCATGGTCATGTCCGAGGATGAGAAAAAGCTCACTGCCTATCACGAGGCCGGTCATGCCATCGTCGGTCGTCTGGTGCCCGAGCACGATCCAGTGCACAAGGTCACTATCATCCCACGTGGCCGTGCCCTGGGCGTGACCCTGTTCCTGCCCGAAGAGGATCGCTACAGCTATAGCAAGCAGCGACTCGAGAGCCAGATTTCGAGCCTGTTTGGTGGTCGTCTGGCAGAGGAACTGATCTTCGGTTCTGAGAGCGTCACTACCGGTGCCTCCAATGACATCGAGCGCGCCACCGAGATCGCGCGCAACATGGTCACCAAATGGGGCCTGTCCGAAAAGCTGGGGCCGTTGACCTACAGCGAAGAAGAGGACGAGGTATTCCTGGGTCGTTCCGTGGCCAAGCAGAAGAATGTCTCCGACGAGACCTCTCACATCATCGATGAAGAGATCCGCCTGGTCATCGATCGCAACTACGGCCGTGCCAAGCAACTTCTGACCGATAACATGGAGAAGCTGCACACCATGGCCGGCGCCCTGATCAAGTACGAGACCATCGACTCGGATCAGATCGACGACATCATGGAAGGCAAGACACCACGTCCGCCCCGGGACTGGGATGACCAGACCCCTCCTGGTGGCACCGCCAAACCCGATGTGGGTAAGGAAGGCGGCAGTGAAGGCACAATCGGCGGGCCCGCCGGCCAGCACTGACACGCTATGGCGACACTAAAATGTGGCGGTCGGGTACTCGACCTCGACCGCCCGCACGTGATGGGGGTGCTCAATGTCACCCCCGATTCATTTTCCGACGGCGGAAAATTCATCGGCCGTGAGCAGGCCATCGAGCATGCCCATGCCATGGTTGAGGCCGGTGCCACTCTTCTCGACATCGGCGGTGAATCCACCCGGCCGGGTGCCGCCGACGTTGCCGTGGAAGAAGAACTCTCACGCGTCATACCCGTTGTAGAGGCCCTCAGTGGCGCCGTATCTGCCGTCCTGTCCGTAGATTCCAGTAAACCCGAGGTCATGAATGCAGCGGTAGAGGCCGGCGCCGGCATGCTCAATGACGTCCGAGCCCTGCGTGAACCCGGGGCGCTGGAAACCGTCTCTGGGCTGGATGTACCGGTCTGCCTCATGCACATGCAGGGACAGCCCCGTACCATGCAGCAGGACCCTCACTACGAGGAGGTGGTGACGGATGTCTACGACTTTCTTATGCAAAGGGTGACGGCCTGTGAGGACGCGGGCATTGCGCGTGAACGCTTGATCCTCGATCCCGGCTTCGGCTTTGGCAAGTCCTTGCAGCATAATCTCCGGCTGCTGGCCCATCTGGATCGTTTTCATGACTCGGGCTTTCCCCTGCTGGTGGGGATGTCACGCAAGTCGATGCTGGGTATGATACTGGACAAACCGGTCGACCAACGCCTCTATGGCAGCCTTGCCGTTGCCTCCATTGCCGCCTGGCAGGGGGCCCAGATCATCCGCGTGCACGATGTGCCCGAGACCCTGGATGTATTGCGCGTGGTCGAGGCAATTCGGCAAGAAAAATAGACACAAGAAATCGAATTCGGAGTGGTGGTTTGAAACGAAAATATTTTGGCACCGACGGTATCCGTGGCAAGGTAGGGGAATACCCCATTACACCGGAGTTTGTGCTGCGCCTGGGTTGGGCCGCGGGCAAGGTGCTCGGCCAGGGCGGCGGTAAGGTCCTTATCGGCAAGGACACCCGCATCTCGGGATATATGTTCGAGTCGGCCCTGGAGGCCGGTCTCTCCGCCGCCGGTGTCGATATCCATCTGTTGGGTCCCATGCCGACCCCGGCCATAGCCTATTTGACTCGCACCATGCGTGCCCGTGCCGGCATTGTCATCAGCGCCTCACACAATCCCTTTGATGATAACGGTATCAAATTCTTCTCCGCACAAGGACAAAAATTGCCCGACGAGGTGGAGATGGCCATCGAGGCCGAACTGGACAAGCCCATGGGCGCCATTGACTCGGCCTGCCTGGGAAAGGCCCACCGAGTGGTGGACGCCGACGGCCGCTATATCGAGTTCTGCAAGAGCACCATCCCGGTGGGCATGCAGTTCACCGGGCTTAAGGTCGTTGTGGATTGCGCCCACGGCGCCACCTACCACGTCACCCCCAATGTGTTTCGTGAGCTCGGTGCCGAGGTCACTGTCATGGGTACCGAGCCCGATGGTCTCAACATCAATCGGGCCTGCGGCTCGACGCATCCCGAGGCCCTCATCGACAAGGTCAAAGAGTTGGGTGCCGATCTGGGGATAGCCCTGGATGGAGATGGTGACCGCGTACTCCTGGTTGACCATAAGGGTGAGCTGGTGGATGGCGACGAGATTCTGTTTATCATCGCCTCCGCGCGGCAGCAACGTGAGCACGCCGGCCTCAGCGGCGGAGTCATCGGAACGTTGATGAGCAACCTCGGTCTGGAGCATGCCTTCGATGAGCTGGGGATCCCCTTCAAACGCGCCGCCGTGGGCGATCGCTATGTCATCGAATTGATGCAGCAGGAGGGCTGGGACCTGGGCGGCGAGTCTTCTGGGCATATCATCTGTCGCGATCGGGTCACCACCGGTGACGGCACCGTCTCGGCGCTGCAGGTGGTGGCATCGATGGTCGAGACAGGCCGTTCGTTGCATGAACTCAAGCAAGGGATGAACAAGTATCCTCAAACCATGATTAACGTGCGTGTGGCACGCAAGGTCGATCCCTTTGAATTCGATGAAATCAGCACCGCCGTGCATCAACAGGAGGCCAGGCTCGAGGGACGGGGACGTGTGCTATTACGTGCCTCGGGGACCGAACCGGTCATTCGGGTCATGGTGGAAGGACAGGACGCCGACGAGGTCAGGGAGGCGGCCCAAGAGTTGTCCTCGATCGTTGAAAACGCTATTTCCGAATGAACATCAAATAAAAAAAACGAATCAAAGGATAAGTAGACTCAGGTTGACGCCAATGGCTTTTTCACGCACTGTTTAACGCGCTGATTGATAAGGAAAAAATCCTGATTCTGCAGGGCTTATCAAGAAGTAAATTCGTTGATTAGAATATTTTAATAAAGAAAATTGATTTCTAGGTCCGGGGGCGGTAAGCTGACCGCCGTTTTTTGTTAGGGAAGTGTAAAAGGAGTTGTGATGCGCCAACCTTTTGTCGCTGGAAACTGGAAGATGAATGGCTCACGTGAAAGCGTCGAGGCCCTCCTCAATGGCATGAAGGATGCCATGGGATCCATTTCCAAGACCGAGGTCGCGGTCTGTCCTCCCTTCGTCTATATCCCGCAGGTCGCGCAGATCTGTGCCGGCACCTCCATCAAGTGGGGTAGTCAGGACGTCAGCTCCGAGAAGGCCGGTGCCTATACCGGCGAAACCGCCACGTCCATGCTCAATGATTTCGATTGCACCTATGCCATCGTCGGCCATTCTGAAAGACGTACCCTGCATGGAGAGAGCGATGAAATGGTGGCTAAAAAGTCCGCCGCTGCCCAGGCCGATGGCATTATCCCGATCATTTGCATCGGTGAAACCCTGGAAGAACGTGAAAAAGGCATCACCGAAGAGGTGGTGGGTCGACAGCTCAACGCCGTCATCGATGTTATTGGTGTCCAAGCCCTGCAGAAGGCGGTTATTGCCTATGAGCCGGTGTGGGCCATTGGCACTGGTATGACCGCTTCCCCCGAACAGGCGCAGGATGTTCATGCCTATATCCGTAAGCTTATTGCGGATAAAGACGCCGCGACCGCCGAGAAGGTTCAGATCCTGTACGGCGGCAGTGTAAAAGCGGATAATGCGGAAAGTTTGTTCGGTATGCCTGATATCGACGGCGGCCTGATTGGTGGCGCCTCATTGAAGGTAGAAGATTTCATGGCGATTTGTCGCGCAGGCGACAACACCGCAGTATAAAGATTGAGTAATAGTAATGATTGAAACGGTAATTCTGGTCATTCATATCATCACCACTGTGGCACTGGTGGTCATGGTGATGTTGCAGACTGGCAAGGGCGCCGAGGCCGGTGCCGCATTTGGTGGCGGTGCCTCCTCGACGGTCTTTGGTAGTAGCGGTGCGGGTAGCTTTTTAACCCGTACCACTGCAATACTGGCAACCGTGTTTTTTATTACGAGTCTCTCATTAGCTTATCTGTCCGGAAAAGGCCCCGAAACACGCAGTGTGTCGGATGTGGTCGCGCCGGTGCAGTCAGATACCGAGAGCGTGAAGGGCAATGCTGATGTTCCGGTGGTTCCCGCCGGCGAACAGGAAAGCGATGTGCCTTCACCCTCTGGAATGGCGAAGTAAAGAGTATTTGTGCCGAAGTGGTGGAACTGGTAGACACGCTATCTTGAGGGGGTAGTGGCGCAAGCCGTGCCGGTTCGAGTCCGGCCTTCGGCACCATTTTTATAAATGGTGTATTTCTGTGTCATGGGCATGGCCCGATACAAAACGACATCATGTACCCGTTTAGCGGGTATTACATAATTACTAGATAAGCAGTCTTGACGAATATCGGTAACATAAGCATCGATATTCAGCGCAACATACACCGGCTATGTCCGCGTTCAAGGCAAATAAAACGAAATGGGGGAGTGGTTTTCACATGCTGGAAAACTATTTACCAATTCTCATCTTTCTCATCATCGGCTTCGGTGTTGCTGTTGTTATGTTGGCCCTGGGCTTCGTACTAGGTCCCCAACGTCCTGATCAAGCCAAACGCTCTCCCTATGAATGTGGCTTTGAGGCCTTCGAAGATTCGCGTATGAAATTCGATGTGCGCTACTACCTTGTCGCCATCCTTTTCATTATCTTCGATTTGGAAATTGCCTTTCTCTTTCCCTGGGCCGTTGTCTTAAAAGAACTTGGCATGTTTGGTTTTCTTGCCATGGTGATGTTCCTGGGAATTCTGGTCATCGGTTTCATATATGAATGGAAGAAAGGGGCCTTGGAATGGGAATAGAAGGCGTCTTAGAAGAAGGTGTTGTTACCACATCACTGGATAAACTGATCAACTGGGGTCGAACCGGCTCGCTGTGGCCCATGTCTTTTGGTCTGGCCTGTTGCGCGGTTGAAATGATGCACGCCGTCGCATCACGCTACGACATCGACCGATTTGGCAGCGGAGTGTTTCGCGCAAGTCCACGTCAGTCCGATGTCATGATTGTCGCTGGTACACTGGTCAATAAGATGGCCCCGGCCCTACGCAAGGTTTATGACCAGATGGCTGAGCCACGCTGGGTCATCTCAATGGGATCCTGCGCCAATGGCGGAGGTTATTACCATTACTCATATTCGGTCGTACGTGGTTGTGATCGAATCGTCCCCGTCGATATCTATGTGCCTGGTTGTCCTCCTACCGCAGAGGCCTTGCTATATGGTTTGATTCAGCTTCGCAACAAGATCAAGCGGACCAATACCATCGCCCGGTAAAAAGTGAGCAGTTTGATGTCTGATAAAACAGAACAATTGGCACAACAGCTTGAACAACGTCTTGCTTCATATAATGTTGTGGTCAGTACCGCTTTCGAAGAAGTTACCGTTCAGGTACCTGCGGATACGATTATCGATGTTTGCACCATCCTGCGCGATGAACCTGCTCTTGCCTTTGAGCAGCTCATGGATGTCTGTGGGGTGGATTACCTGGAACATGCACAGCCTCTCGATTCGGAAAAGCGCTATGCCGTGGTCTACCATCTGCTGTCACTGAGCAAGAATCAGCGGTTGCGAGTCAAGGCCTTTGTCGATAGCGAGTTTCCGGTCATAGCATCAGTCATAGATGTATGGGCCTCGACCAACTGGTTTGAACGAGAAGCCTTTGACCTGTTCGGTATTGTCTTTGAAGGCCATCCAGATCTGCGACGTATTCTGACCGATTACGGTTTTGTTGGTCATCCCTTCCGCAAGGATTTCCCACTCACAGGCAATGTCGAAATGCGCTATGACGAGGAAAAGAAACGCGTCATCTATGAGCCGGTCAGTATCGAACCCCGTATTACGGTTCCCCGAACCGTGCGCGAGGACCACCGTTATGTAGACACGAACGAGGAAGGTGGGGCATAAAATGGCCGAAATAAACAGCTATACGATTAACTTCGGCCCTCAGCATCCTGCCGCCCATGGTGTGTTGCGTCTCATCCTTGAGATGGAAGGTGAGGTAATTCAGCGTGCCGATCCTCATGTGGGTCTGCTGCACCGGGCTACCGAAAAGCTTGCAGAGAGCAAGCCATTCAATCAAACCATTCCCTATATGGATCGTCTCGATTACGTTTCCATGATGTGTAACGAACATGCCTACGTCATGGCACTGGAAAAGATGCTCGGTATCGATGTGCCGATTCGTGCCCAGTATATCCGTGTCATGTTCGATGAGGTAACGCGCATCCTTAACCACCTCATGCAATTGGGTTCCCATGCGCTAGATGTGGGTGCCATGACGGTATTCTTCTATGCCTTCCGTGAGCGTGAGGCCCTGATGGATGCCTATGAGGCGGTCTCGGGTGCGCGTATGCATGCGGCCTACTATCGTGTGGGTGGTGTCTACCGCGATTTGCCAGGACGCATGTCTCAGCATGAAGAGTCCAAGTGGCATAACAGGAAGGATGTCGAGCGTCTTAACCGCAACCGCCAGGGCTCATTACTCGATTTCCTCGAAGACTTTACCGAGTATTTTCCATCTCGTGTCGATGAATACGAAACCCTGCTCACCAATAATCGCATCTGGAAACAGCGTCTGGTAGACATCGGCATCGTCACCCCGGAGCGGGCCCTGCAACTGGGCTTTACCGGTCCGATGCTGCGTGGCTCGGGCGTGGAGTGGGATGTTCGCAAGAAGCAGCCCTATGAGGTCTATGATCGGCTTGACTTCGACATCCCGGTTGGGAGCAACGGCGATTGTTATGACCGTTACCTGGTCCGCATCGAGGAGATGCGCCAGTCCAATAACATCATTAAGCAATGCATCGAATGGTTGCGCAACAATCCTGGCCCCGTGATGGTGGACGAGCACAAGGTGACGCCGCCCAAGCGTGAAGAGATGAAGGGCGATATGGAGTCCCTGATTCACCACTTTAAACTCTTCACCGAGGGTTATACCGTACCCGCCGGTGAAATCTATTCGGCCATCGAACATCCCAAGGGCGAGTTCGGCATCTACATGGTGTCCGATGGCGCCAACAAGCCTTACCGACTCAAGATCCGCGCCCCGGGATTTGCGCATCTCTCAGCTTTGGATGAAATGACAAGGGGTCACATGCTGGCCGATGTGGTGGCAGTCATTGGTACCCAGGATATTGTATTTGGGGAGATAGACCGGTGACCGCAGAGAGCAAGATAGAACTTTTAACATCGGAGTCGCGTGCGGAGATCGACCGTTGGGTCGCCAAGTATCCTGAAGAGTGGAAGCAGTCCGCTTCCATGGCTGCGCTTCGCATAGCACAGGAACAGAATGGTGGTTGGCTGACAAACGACCTGATGGATGCCGTCGCCGAGTATCTGGACATGGATCCCATTGCCGTCTACGAGGTGGCGAGTTTTTACTCCATGTACGAACTGGAGCCGGTGGGCCGGCACAAGATTTCGGTCTGTACCAATATCTCCTGTCAACTCTGTGGCGCGGACGATGTGGTCTCGCATCTTAAAAAACGCCTGGGCATTGACCTGGGCGAGACGACAGCCGATGGACGAATTACGCTGAAAGAAGTGGAATGCCTTGGTGCCTGCGGCGGGGCACCCATGTTTCAGATAGGGCGTGATTACCATGAGAATCTGACGCCCGAGAAGATAGACGAATTATTGGAAAAACTGGATTGATAATGCGCAGCACCATGCGTTGCGTTTGGGGATTGTAAAGAATGGCGAACGAAGTCTGTTTCCGTAACATGCATCTCGACAAGCCATGGACCATTGATAGCTACATGGGCAATGGCGGCTATGAGGTGTGGAAAAAGATCCTGACGGAAAAGACGCCGCCTGAAGAGATCATCGAACAACTCAAGCTCTCCGCACTACGTGGCCGAGGCGGTGCTGGCTTTCCAACCGGCCTTAAGTGGAGCTTCATGCCACGCAACGCGCCGGGTCAGAAATATGTCGTGTGTAATTCGGATGAAGGCGAACCGGGTACTTTCAAGGATCGCGACATCCTGCGCTTCAATCCCCACCAGTTGATCGAAGGGATGGCCATTGCTGCCTACACTCTGGGGGCGACGGCCGGCTACAACTATATTCGAGGCGAATTCTGGGAGCCCTATGAGCGCTTTGAATCGGCGCTGGAAGAGGCCTATCAAGCCGGCCTGCTGGGGAAAAACCTGATGGACTCGGGGATCGATGTCGATCTTTATACCCATCTCGGCGCTGGTGCCTATATCTGTGGTGAAGAGACGGCCCTGCTGGAGTCTCTGGAAGGCAAAAAAGGCCAGCCCCGATTTAAGCCTCCGTTCCCGGCAAGTTATGGTCTGTATGGCCGGCCAACCACTATCAACAATACCGAGAGCTTTGCCTCGGTGCCGATGATCCTGAAAAACGGGGGACAATGGTTCCTCGACATCGGCAAGCCCAATAACGGTGGCCCCAAACTGTTTAGCGTCTCCGGTCACGTCAACAAACCCGGTAACTACGAAGTCCCCATGGGAACGCCATTCGCCGAGCTGCTGGAGATGGCCGGTGGCATGCGCAACGGACACAAGCTCAAAGCAGTGATCCCGGGCGGTTCATCCACGCCGGTGCTACCCGGCGATGTGATGATGGACCTGACCATGGATTACGACTCTATCGCCAAGGCCGGCTCCATGCTCGGTGCGGGTTCGGTCATCATCATGGATGAAACGACCTGCATGGTGAAATCTCTGGCACGTATCTCCCACTTCTATTACGAAGAATCCTGCGGTCAGTGCACACCCTGCCGAGAGGGAACCGGTTGGTTATCGCGAGTGGTCAACCGTATCGAAAACGGGCAGGGCCGACAGGAAGACCTCGACCTGCTTGACGATGTCGCGGCGCGAGTCATGGGTAAAACAATTTGTGCACTGGGGGATGCAGCGGCCATGCCCGTTCGCGGATTCCTTCAGCACTTTAGAGATGAATTCCAGTATCACATCGACCATAAACAGTGCATGGTGTGAGCAGAGCGAATTATCGTAAACAGAACAACATAAAACGAGACACACGATGGTAAACATCGAGATCAATGGCAAAACAATACAGGCGCGAGAAGGGTCCATGCTGATTGAGGCAGCGGACGAGGCGGGCATTACGATCCCACGCTTCTGCTATCACAAGAAGCTTTCCGTCGCTGCCAACTGCCGTATGTGCCTGGTCGAGGTAGAAAAGGCGCCTAAGCCCATGCCCGCCTGCGCCACTCCCGTTACCGAAGGCATGAAGGTGTTTACCAAGTCCGGCAAGGCGCTGGACGCTCAACGCGCGGTAATGGAATTCCTGCTCATCAACCATCCACTGGATTGCCCCATTTGCGACCAGGGCGGGGAGTGCGAGCTGCAGGAAATGGCCATGGGCTATGGCCAGGACATCTCGCGTTTTTCCGAAAAGAAACGTGTGGTCAAGGACAAGAACATCGGGCCTCTGATTTCCACCGATATGACCCGCTGCATCCACTGTACCCGTTGCGTCCGCTTTGGCCAGGAACTTGCCGGCATACGTGAACTGGGGGCCACCGGACGTGGTGAGCACATGGAGATTGGCACCTTCATCGAGAAGAGTGTTGATTCGGAGATCTCGGGCAATGTCATTGACCTATGTCCGGTCGGGGCATTGACCTCAAAGCCCTTCCGTTATTCGGCACGGCCCTGGGAACTGACAGAACACGACTCCATCGCGCCACATGACTGCCTGGGCTCCAACATCGTGATCGAGACACGTCGCAGCCGTGTCATGCGCGTCTTGCCGAAAGAGAATGAGTCCATCAACGAGGTCTGGCTGTCGGATCGCGATCGTTTCAGTTACGAATCGGTTAATAGTGATCAGCGCCTCTTAAGTCCCATGATCAAGGTCAAGGATCGTTGGGAAGAGACAGACTGGAACACCGCGCTTGAGCATGTCGCGGCACGCATGAATGAAACCATCGGCCAGGCGGGTAGTGAGCTCGGTACGCTGGTATCGCCCTCGGCAACTTTGGAAGAGCTGTATCTGGCGCAAAAGCTGAGCCGTGGCCTGGGCAGTCATAATGTCGACCATCGCCTGCGCCAGGAAGACTTCCGTGACCAGGATATCGCACCCGTATTTCCCTATCTGGGGCAACCCATCTCCGAGTTGGAAACGCTGGATGCGGCCTTGCTGATTGGCTCGAATATTCGCAAGGAGCAACCGCTGGCGGCACTGCGTCTGCGCAAGGCCGTGTTAAACGGTGCCCGGCTCATGGTGGTGAATCCTATTGACTACGACTTCAACTTCCCGCTGTCGATCAAGGAGATCGGGTCGACCTCGGCCATGGTTCACCACCTGGCCGGTATCGCCAAGTCACTGCTGCATCTTACAGGTGAACAGGCACCTGAGGGCTTGGACAATCTCCTGGTCAATGTCGACAGCAACGATAATCATCTGGCCATCGCCGAGCATCTTAAGTCGTCCGAGAAGGCCAGCGTACTGTTGGGCAATCTATGCCAGGCCAGCGATCGGTTTGCCGACCTGCGGGCGCTGGCTGGTCTCATTGCGCAATTGAGTGGCAGCCGTCTTGGTTATCTTAGCGAAGGGGCCAATGCCTCCGGCGCCTGGCTATCCGGCGCGGTACCCCATCGTGGCTGTGCCGGACAGACCCTTGCCGAGGGCGGTCTCAATGCCATGGAGATGATGGCCTCTCCAAGAAAGGCCTATTTCCTGGTTGGTATCGAGCCAGAACTGGACATGAACCAACCCGCCCAGGCGACTCGCGCCCTGCAACAGGCCGAACTGGTGGTTGCCCTGTCCGTCTTTGATAGTCCCGCCCTGCGCGATCAGGCCGACGTACTGTTACCGGTGACGCCGTTTACCGAAACCTCGGGGACCTATGTCAATGTCGCAGGTCAATGGCAAAGCTTTAACGGTGCCGTCGAATCCCCCGGCGAGGCACGCCCAGCCTGGAAGGTACTGCGAGTCCTGGGTAATTTCTTCAAGCTCGACGGCTTTGACTACCTGAGCTCGGAACAGGTCCGTGATGAGATCAGGCAGCAATGCGAAGGTATAGAGGCCGATGCTTTAAGTCCGTGGCGCTGCCCGGACAGCGTTGCGAACGATGATGGCTTGAGTCGTATTGGTGAAACACCCATGTACGCCATCGATGGCCTCACTCGTCGTGCCACGGCGCTGCAACAGACACGTGATGCCGTCGACGCGGCGGTCTATATGAATCCTGCACAGGCCGCTAGCCTGGGGCTGCAAGACGGCAATCAGGTGACTGTCAGACAGGGTGGGGAGATGGCCGAGTTACCGGTATGTTTCGATGAGCGCATTCCGGAGCGGAACGTTTACATTCCGACCGGCTTGGCCGCGACTGCGACACTGGGTGCCGGTTTTGGCCCGGTCGAGCTACATAAAAATATATAAAGAATGGATTGTGATTGATGGCTGAATTCATACAAGGTCTAGGATTACCAGAGGCGCTGGCCACCTTCATTATCATATTGATCAAGATAGTGGCGATCCTGATGCCCTTGCTGCTGGCTCTGGCGTATCTGACCTTTGCCGAACGCAAGGTGCTCAATTACTTCCAGGCACGTGTGGGACCCTTACACGTAGGGCCGCGTGGCTGGTTAACGCCGATCGCCGACGCCATCAAGATGCTGTTCAAAGAGATTATCATCCCATCCGGGGCCAACCGTTTTCTGTTCCTGTTGAGTCCGGTATTGGCGTTTGGACCGGCCATGGCGGCCTGGGCGGTGATCCCCTTTGATGCCGAATTGCTGCTGGCCGACGTCAATGCCGCGCTGCTTTATGTCCTGGCCCTGACATCCTTTGCCGTTTACGGCATCATCCTCG
This sequence comes from Gammaproteobacteria bacterium, assembly GCA_014762495.1. Classification (GTDB taxonomy): domain Bacteria; phylum Pseudomonadota; class Gammaproteobacteria; order Thiohalospirales; family Thiohalospiraceae; genus JABURT01. The sequence goes on from JABURT010000151.1 coordinate 12,119, forward strand.
CGGGCTGGGCCTCGAATTCAAAATATCCCTTCCTCGGTGCCATGCGCTCGGCCGCCCAGGTGGTCTCCTATGAACTGGCCATGGGTTTTGCCCTGGTGGGGGTCATCATGGCAGGTCAAAGTCTCAATCTGAGGGAGATCGTGCTGGCCCAACAAGGTGGCCTGTGGATGTGGTTCTGGTTACCGCTATTGCCGCTATTCGTGATCTATTTCATCTCCGGCCTGGCCGAAACCAACCGCCCACCCTTTGACCTGGCGGAAGGTGAATCGGAGATTGTGGCCGGTTACCAGGTTGAGTATTCCGGTATTAGCTTCGGCCTCTTCTTCATGGCCGAGTATGCCAATATGATCCTGATCTCGGTATTGACCTCATTGATGTTCCTGGGTGGCTGGTTATCACCCTTTGAGGGCATCCCTTATCTGGAAGAGTGGTTCGCCTGGGTGCCCGGTATCGTCTGGCTGTTGCTCAAGACCTCATTCTTCCTGCTGTTGTTCCTGTGGGTACGCGCCACATTCCCGCGCTATCGTTATGATCAGCTTATGCGACTGGGTTGGAAGGTACTGATCCCAATCACTATCGTATGGTTGATCCTGCTGGGCGGGGCAATTGTCGGTGAAGTCGGTCCATGGTTTGACTGATGGGCAAAGACTGCGGAGACAAGTGATATGAATGCGTTTGCAAGATTTTTAAAAAGCCTGTTCCTGATCGAATTATTTCGAGGGATGCGCCTGACCGGTCGCTACCTGATAGACAGAAAGTTCACGGTGATCTATCCGGAAGAGAAGACCCCGATATCGCCACGGTTTCGTGGTCAACACGCGCTGCGCCGATATCCCAACGGGGAAGAACGCTGCATTGCCTGTAAACTCTGCGAAGCGGTGTGTCCGGCCCTGGCCATCACCATTGAATCAGAAGAGCGTGAGGACGGTTCGCGCAGGACCACGCGTTACGATATCGACCTGACCAAGTGTATTTTTTGTGGGTTTTGCGAGGAATCCTGTCCGGTGGATTCCATCGTTGAGACCAGGAATTTCGAATACCACGGCGAAAAACGTGGTGACCTGCTGATGACCAAGGAAAAATTGCTGGCCATCGGAGATAAGTATGAACAACAAATTGCAGCGGATCGTGCCGAAGAAGCTGCCTACCGATAGCATGAAAACAACAGGTTGTTGCCATGGGATTTGAACAGTTCGTCTTTTATGTATTTGCCGGTTTGCTCCTGTTTGCAGGGGCCATGGTGATTACCGTGCGTAACCCGGTGCATGCAGCCATGTTCCTGGTGATGACATTTTTCACAAGCGCCGGTCTGTGGCTGATGCTCGAGGCGGAGTTTCTTGCCATCACACTGGTGCTTGTCTATGTCGGCGCGGTTATGGTGCTGTTCCTTTTCGTCGTGATGATGCTGGATATTAATCTGGTCCCGCTTCGTGAAGGATTCATGCGTTATCTTCCGGTCGGTATCCTGGTCGCCCTGGCCATGATCATCATGATGGGTCTGGTGGTGGGGCCGGAATTTGGCGCCCATCCGGTGCCGGAACGACACGGACCCGATTACAACAATACGGCGGAACTGGGCAGTATTCTTTACACCGTTTATGTGTATCCATTTGAACTGGCTGCCGTGATCCTCGTGGTGGCGATTATCGCTGCCATATCTTTGACCCTACGCAGAAGACCCTTGGTCAAACATCAGGATCCGGATGCTCAGATTGCCATACGAAAACAAGATCGCTTACGTATCGTCAAGATGGACAGCGAGAAGAAATAGGGCTGCATGCCCGGGAACTAACATTAGGACAGGGGAATGATTCAGTTATCCGATTATCTCATAGTGAGTGCGATCCTCTTCGGCCTGAGTGTGGCCGGGATCTTCCTCAATCGTAAGAATATGATCATTCTGTTGATGTCTATTGAATTGATGTTGCTGGCAGTCAATATCAATTTTATTGCCTTCTCGTACTACCTCGGCGACACCGCCGGACAGGTGTTTGTTTTCTTTATTCTCACAGTGGCAGCCGCAGAGGCCGCTATCGGTCTTGCGATACTGGTGGTTCTTTTCAGAAACCGCAGAACCATTAATGTACAAGATATGGATTCACTGAAGGGGTAGGGCAGAAATGGATGACATGAAGGATATTTATCTGCTTATCGTCCTGGCCCCGTTGCTGGGCTCGGCCATTGCTGGCTTGTTCGGCAAGTACATCGGGCGCTCTGGTGCACATTGGGTCACTATTATCGGCGTGGCGACCTCGACCATTCTTTCCTTGATTGTATTCAAGGACATCGTCATTGATGGCGCGCCGGTCTTCAATGAAACCATCTATACATGGATGGTGGTGGATGGCGTTCGCTTTGAGGTCGGCTTCCTTGTGGACTCTTTGACCGCGATGATGATGGTAGTAGTGACCTTTGTCTCGCTGATGGTTCATATCTATACCATTGGTTATATGCATGATGACCCCGGATATCAGAGATTCTTCAGTTATATCTCTCTGTTTACCTTTTCCATGCTCATGCTGGTAATGGCAAACAATTTCATGCAGCTGTTTTTCGGTTGGGAGGCTGTGGGCCTGGTCTCGTATCTCCTGATCGGTTTCTGGTACAAAAAACCGACCGCGATCTATGCCAACCTTAAAGCCTTCCTGGTGAATCGCGTTGGGGATTTTGGCTTTTTACTCGGTATTGCAGCAGTACTGATGTATTTCAACAGCCTTGATTATGCCGATGTGTTTGCGGCCGCACCCCTGATGCAGGATATGACCATGCAGGTTATTCCGGGACAGGACTGGTCACTCATGGCCGTGATCGGAATTCTGTTGTTCATTGGCGCGATGGGTAAGTCGGCACAGGTCCCACTCCACGTCTGGCTGCCAGATTCAATGGAAGGCCCAACACCAATATCGGCACTGATTCACGCCGCAACCATGGTAACCGCCGGTATCTTCATGGTGGCTCGCATGTCGCCTTTGTATGAGTTGTCAGAAACGGCACTCAGCGTGATTCTGGTCATCGGTTCCATTACGGCGCTATTTATGGGACTTCTGGGTATCGTGCAGAACGACATCAAGCGTGTCGTCGCCTACTCGACACTGTCGCAGCTGGGTTACATGGTGGTTGCCCTGGGGGCTTCTGCCTACGCCGCCGGTGTTTTCCACCTGATGACCCACGCCTTTTTCAAGGCCCTGCTGTTCCTGGCCGCCGGTTCGGTCATTATCGCTATGCACCATGAGCAGGACATGCGCAACATGGGCGGGCTTAAAAAATATATGCCAATCACCTACTGGACCATGCTGATTGGTTCACTGGCGTTGATTGGCTTCCCTGGATTTGCCGGCTTTTTCTCCAAGGACGCCATAATCGAAGCTGTTCACCATTCGGAGATTGCAGGGGCTGGTTTCGCGTACTTCTCCGTGGTCGTTGGTGTGTTCATCACCGCGTTCTACAGCTTCCGTATGTTCTTCCTCGTGTTCCATGGTAAGGAACGCATGGATGAGCATACGCGTTCTCACATCCATGAAAGCCCCTGGGTAGTAACCGTCCCACTCATTGCCCTGGCCATTCCTTCCATTATCATCGGTGCCATCTATATTGGCCCAATGTTATTCGGTGATTTCTTTACAGGCGCCATTTTTGTTTTACCCGAACATGATGTGCTCGGAGAAATTGGACAAGGCTACAGTGGCTGGGGTGGATTTATATTACATGGTATGCAGGGTATTGCCGTCTACCTGGCCCTGGCCGGTGCCGGCGCCGCCTGGTACTTGTATATGAAACGGCCCGATATACCGACAATGTTCAAGGAAAAGTTGAGCATTGTGTACAAAGTACTGGATAACAAGTATGGCTTTGATGACTTCAATGAAAAATTCTTTGCAGGTGGCAGTCGTCGATTGGGCGGCGCACTGTGGGGTGTAGGTGATGTAAAAATTATTGACGGTTTCGTCGTCAATGGAACGGCAAAGGGTGTGGTCTGGTTGGCTGGTGTGCTTCGAAACCTGCAGTCTGGATTTCTCTACCATTATGCATTTGCCATGATCATCGGGCTGTTGTTGCTGATTATCCTGTTTGTGATGACCATAGGTTAAAAAATAAAAAGGGTCTGATGAATGTTTTCTGAATTGCCTCTTCTAAGTTTATTGATCTGGACTCCCATCGTAGGGGGGGGCTTGGTGCTGCTTACTGGCGGTGACAAGAATTCTCTGGAGGCAAAGGTCATTGCACTGTTGATATCGATTGTCACATTCGGTTTGTCATTGCCCTTGTGGAGTAATTTCGATGCTACAACTGCAGTTATGCAGTTCCCCGAGTGGCATAAATGGATCGAAATTTCTTCTTTTAAAGTCAATTATCACCTCGGCGTGGATGGTATCTCCATGCCATTGATCGTGCTTACCACATTTACCACCGTGTTGGTCGTCCTCGCTGGTTGGGAGGTCATCAAAACCAAGACAGCACAGTATCTCGCCGCCTTCCTCATCATGGAAGGACTTATGATAGGTGTGTTTTCCGCTCTCGATGCCATGCTGTTCTATGTGTTCTGGGAAGCAATGTTGATACCCATGTTCATCGTAATCGGTATATGGGGTGGTCCACGAAGAGTCTATGCAACTATCAAGTTCTTCCTCTATACATTCTTCGGTTCGGTGTTCATGCTGGTTGCTCTGATCTACATGTTCTTCCAGGCGGACAGCTTTGCGATTCTGGACCTGCATGTGCTCAAACTGGATTTGACCGAACAAATCCTGATATTCATTGCCTTCCTGCTGGCATTTGCCGTCAAGGTTCCGATGTGGCCGGTGCACACCTGGTTGCCCGATGCCCACGTCGAGGCCCCCACCGGCGGCTCTGTCATACTGGCGGCAATTATGCTGAAACTGGGGGCCTATGGCTTCTTGCGTTTCAGTCTGCCCATTACCCCTGATGCCAGTAGCGTTCTCGATGGCATGATGATCGCCCTGTCACTTATTGCGGTGATCTATATAGGCTTTGTCGCGCTCGTCCAGCAGGACATGAAAAAGCTGATTGCCTATTCGTCTATATCCCACATGGGCTTTGTCACCCTGGGCTTTTTCCTGGCATTCACGATCTACGATAATACCGGTAGCTGGAGCGGTGCCGCACTCGGCATTGAAGGGGCCATGGTACAGATGATTTCTCATGGCTTTGTCTCTGGTGCCATGTTCCTAAGTGTTGGTGTGCTCTATGACCGCCTGCATTCTCGAGAGATCTCCGACTATGGCGGTGTGGTCAATACCATGCCGGTATTCGCGGCCTTCGCCATACTGTTCGCCATGGCCAATGCTGGTCTACCCGGTACCTCCGGTTTTGTCGGTGAGTTCATGGTCATACTCAGTGCCTTCCATGCCAACTTCTGGTATGCCTTCCTGGCGGCTACCACCCTTATCATTGGTGCGGCATACACCCTGTGGATGGTTAAACGGGTCTATTTCGGTGAGGTTGCCAATGATAATGTCGCCAAACTGAAGGATTTGAATAGCCGTGAATTTATTATTCTTGGGCTGCTGGCGATAGCTGTCCTGGCACTGGGTGTCTATCCAGCACCTTTACTCGAAGTGATGGGGCCAACGGTTGATAACCTGTTACAGCATATTGGTCAATCCAAGTTATAAGCGAGATATCAATGCCTTTTGCGATTCCAAATTATAATGTGGCCATACCGGAGATGTTCGTGCTGGGCATGGCGTGCCTGGTCCTCATCGTCGACCTATTTTTGACCGAACGCAGTCGAACGGTTACCTATCTCCTGTCACAGGCGACTATGGTTGGCGCCGCGGTATTGACATTGACAACCTACAGCCAGGAGGTTGTGCTCGCATTCAGTGGCACCTTTGTGCGAGATGCCATGGGTGACGTGCTCAAGGCATTCATCTACCTCTCAGCCTTCATAGTATTCCTGTACGCAAAACCGTATTTGCAGGCACGAAAATTATTCAAGGGCGAGTTTTACGTCCTCGGGCTGTTTGGTGTCCTCGGTATGATGGTACTGGTGTCCGCACACAGTCTGTTGACGGTATACCTTGGACTGGAACTGTTGGCGCTTTCCCTCTATGCAATGGTGGCCCTGCAGCGCGACTCGATTTTCGCCTCGGAGTCGGCCATGAAGTACTTTATCCTCGGTGCGCTGGCCTCGGGCATGCTGTTATACGGCATGTCCATGCTCTACGGTGCTACGGGTAGCCTGGATCTAGGCGAAATCAGTCGTGAAGTAGCAACGACCAAGATGGAACTGGTGATGGTGTTCGGTCTTGTCTTTATCGTCGTGGGGCTGGCCTTTAAACTGGGCGCGGTTCCATTCCACATGTGGATGCCGGATGTGTACCAGGGGGCTCCCACCGCGGTGACCTTGTATATTGCTAGCGCGCCCAAGATTGCGGCATTTGCCATGGTGATACGTCTGCTCAATGATGGATTATATGGCCTGCATATGCACTGGCAGGATATGCTGGTCATTCTGGCAATCCTTTCGATGGCAGTGGGGAATATATTTGCCATTGCCCAGTTTAATCTAAAGCGCATGCTCGCCTATTCCACCATCGCACATATGGGATATTTGCTCCTGGGCATCCTGACAGGTAGTGGGGATGGCTATGCCGCCGCCATGTTCTATACCCTTAGCTACGCGCTGATGAGCCTGGGTGGCTTTGGCATGATCATCCTGCTCAGTCGTGCGGGCTTCGAGGCCGATCGCCTTGATGATTTCAAAGGCCTGAATGAGCGCAGTCCCTGGTATGCGTTCATGATGTTGATCCTGATGTTCTCCATGGCCGGGGTTCCGCCGTTCCTGGGTTTCTGGGCCAAGGTGTCTGTATTACGAGAACTGATCCATGTCGATATGACCTGGCTGGCGATTGTCGCCGTTGTCTTCTCCATCATCGGTGCCTTCTATTACCTTCGCATTGTGAAATTGATGTATTTCGACAAGGCGGAGGATAACAGCGAGATCAAGCAGGATCTGGATCTCCATGTTGCCCTGAGTGCCAATAGCCTGGGGATTTTGGTCCTTGGTATCATGCCTGGACCGCTAATGGCGCTATGTGCTTCGGCCATCGGTGTGATGTAAACTAGAACATCATTCAACATGAGGCGGCTCTCATGCCGCCTTTTTTGTACTTTAAAACAGCATCAACAAGATTAAGAGGAGCAACATGACAACCGGTTTTGCAGTCTGGCTACTGGTCGTGCTGGCAATATTTGCCGCCAATTTGCCATGGTTCAGTGAGCGTTTGTTTATTTTCATCCAGCTAAAAAATGGCAAACGTTTCGTCGTACGCCTGCTGGAGTGGGCGGCTCTTTATATCGTGATGGGCGGCGTCGCTCTGGGGCTGGAGACAAGGCTAAATGGGATTCGCCATGATCAGGGTTGGGAATTTTATGTGGTGACCCTGTGTCTCTTCCTGGTCTTCGCATTGCCTGGATTTATCTATCACGTTGATTTAAAACACCATCTCAAGAAAACAGTATAAATAATTTATAATATTCTAACTTATTGAATATTATAACAAATTTCCTGTGGACATGGTACGATTCTGCATATTGCAATGCAGTGGCAGGATGCAACCATGTCCATACGAAACCGTCTATTCCTGATCCTATCGTTTCTCACGCTGGTACCCTTGCTTATCCTGCTGTTTGGCGTGGTTGAGCAGGAAGAACAAGAGATAAAAAAGCGTAGTACCGTACAGATCCAAAAAACGCTAAAAAAAATGTCGGCCGAGATCCAGGCCTTGCTGGATGCCCAGGAATCGCTGGCCCTTGGTCTGTCACAGGCACCAGTGGTGCAGACATTTGCCAAACAGGCGCTCAAGGTGTCCCCCGCCGAGTATGAGCAGCTTTCGTCATCCCTGGCCGGTTTCTTTCATGACTACCAAAATGCAGTTCCAAGTATACAGGGACTGCGTTTTATCGAACCTGGCGGAAAATCTCTGGTCAAGGCCAAAGAAGGGAAGATGGTGCGGGCGGATAAATTCGATCCGCGTATCAATCGATATTATGTAGCGGACCAGTCGGTCAAAGACTTCTTCAAATCAGCCTTAACCTCCACAGCCGATGTCGATGTGTCCAATTTCGAATTAGGGCAGGTCACCACGGATGCCGATTTTTGTCCTGCCATGCTGCGCTATTCGGTTCCCATACGTGATGGCGATAAATTACTTGGAATTCTGGTTGTCAACATGTGGGGCACTCGAGTCGACAACGTTGTCGAAGCCACGCTTGGGGGACAATCCCGCAAGGCCTATATGGCAGAATTGTCTGAAGATGCTGAACGAGACGGTATCTATCTCTACCACAAACAGAATGATCGCAGATTCGCAAACCAGTTAGGCAGTAGCTTCCGTATGTCTCAGGAGATAGGCAACGAAAACTGGTCATCTATCAGGGTTGCAGGAAGTAGTGAGACGATTTCACTGAATGATGGAAGATTGCTCTTCTACCAAAAAATGCGCCCCTATGATGATAGGTTGACTGAATGGTTATTGGTGATCGAGACGACCGAGGATGAAATTCTGGCTCCAACCGTCGGGATTCGAAAGTCAATTTTGTATCTCATGGCATTGCTTCTGGTCCTGAGCTTTATCGCAGTGAGGTGGGTATCCATACGTATTGCACGGCCTGTGCAGGAACTGGCAGACAATCTCATACAATATGCAGATGGTAACCAGACCATTCGTTATACCGAACAGCGTAAAGATGAGCTTGGCCATGCAGGGCGAGCATTTAATTATCTAGTATCAAATCTTGAACAGGCCAAGCATGAGCGCGATAAGGCCGCTCGTGTTGCCATGCATTCGGAACGTCTGGCAGCACTGGGTCAGTTATCCGCTGGTATCGGTCATGAAATTAATAATCCATTGCAGAACATCCTATCTTTGAGCGCGCTGATAGATAGCTATCTGAAAGAAACCAAGGACCAGGAAATTCGAGAGGATATTCGACTCTTACAACAAGAAGGTAAGCGCTGCGCGAGAATTGTGCAGGGCATTCTCAATTTTGCCAGAGAAAAAGAGCTGCGCTATGAGCAGTTTGATGTATCGCAGCTAATCGAGGACACACTGGTATTGATGAAGCATAAAATCGATTCCAAGAATCTCAAGTTAGTCAAGGATATTGCGTCTCCATTAAGCATTGTCGGTGATCAAAACCAGATTCAACAAGTCCTGGTTAACCTGATTATAAATGCCATACATGCGTCCAGGCCTAATGAGGTGATAAAGATAAATGCCTTCATCGACGATGAGAGACTCAGAATTGAGGTGATAGACGAGGGCATCGGAATTCCAGAGCTGGATCTCGGGAAGGTATTTAATCCGTTTTATACAACGAAAACTGAAGGTGACGGAACGGGGCTCGGCTTGTCAGTTAGCTATGGCATCGTGAAAAAACACCACGGTCAGCTGAGCCTGGAGAATCTCGAATCGGGTGGCATACGGGCAAGTGTGATATTGCCCGTAATGCCCACGAATATCGAACATGCAGAGCATGAAGCTGCAAACGAACTGGAGGTTAGATATGTCGGCTGATGTGGTCAAGATTTTGTTTGTAGACGATGACCCGGTAACCGGTCGTGTAATGAAGCGTCAATGCTCGAACGTTGGCTATCAATGTAATATCTATCAGTCCGCAAAAGAGGCATTGAATCACTTCCAACAGCAAAGCGCTGATCTCATTATTACTGATTTGCGTATGCCTGAAATGAATGGTTTTGAATTACTACAGGAAGTCAGAGAAATAGACCCGGAGATTCCAGTACTGGTGATGACGGGATACTCCTCCGTGGAAAATGCCGTGGAAGCGATGAAATCCGGCGCGACTGACTTTATCAAGAAGCCTTTTGATTTTGAAGAATTGAAATTGCTCCTGGATAGGACAATGCAATCCTTTAAATTGAGACAGGAAAACCGTCAACTCAAGCAAAGGCTTGAAGATGATAGCGACAGGTTTGGCATGCTGGGCAACAGTCCGGCCATGGAATTGCTATACAATACCATCGACAAGGTTGCCGGTGTCGACTGCAATGTCGTCATTACTGGTGAGTCAGGCAGTGGCAAGGAGCTGGTTGCCCGGGCCTTGCATGATTATAGCCCACGCAGTGATAAGGGCCCCTTTGTCGTCATAGACTGTGGGGCGCTGCCTGAAACCCTGCTAGAAAGTGAATTATTTGGTCACGAAAAGGGGGCCTTCACCGGTGCGTCACATCTCAAGCGTGGTTTGATGGAACAGGCCAGCGGAGGAACCTTGTTTCTGGACGAAATCTGCAATATCCCGGATGCCATGCAGGTCAAGTTAATGCGTGCCATCGAGTCGCAGAAAATTATTCGGGTGGGGAGTACCGATGAGATCCCCATCGATCTGCGAATCGTATCAGCGAGTAATCGTGATCTGAAAAAGATGGTCGATGAGGGGAGTTTGCGACACGACTTCTATCACCGTTTGAATGTCGTGAATATACATGTCCCGTCACTAAACGAACGGCGAGACGACATTCCTAAGTTGGTCGATCGATTCATCATGGAGTTCAGCAAGCGCTATAACCGCGAAGTGATCGGTTTCGATAACGAATCCATGACACGTTTAATGAACGCGGACTGGAATGGAAATATTCGTCAATTAAAGAATATTATTGAACGCTGTGTCATTCTCGCGGATTCCGAACTGTTACACTGGGATGACCCCACACATCAACCTGATGAGTCGGATATCCTCTCATTGTTCTACCGAGGTCAGGACTTTGTCCCATTGGAGGAACTCGAGAAACGTTATATCCAGCATGTCCTGAGTCATTGTGAGGGAAAGAAGGTCAAGGCCGCAGAAGTGTTAGGAATTGATAAGACAACCTTATGGCGAAAGCTGCAGCGATATGAACAGGAGCAGGCGGTGGTGTAAATTACACCGCCGAGGCGTTGCAACATGCACCGGAGAGACTGAAAGGGCCACCTGTGGAAACGGTGGCCCTTTTCTATTTGGTTGAATTTATTAATAAAAAATTTATAAGTCGATTTGGTACGGGCTTTGCTTTAACCAATGTGCAAGCAAAAACACGATCCATTTGGAGGAGTAAGAATATGAATATGAAAAAAGTACTGGCGCTGTTTTCCGCAGCTACCATGGCCGTTGCCCTGTCTGCGTGTGCGACAGGTGCCAAGATGGAACCCGCCAAGAACGGCTACTACAAGCAGAAAGCGGTTTATCACATCAACGATATCGACAGTGCCAATGGTGCTCTGCGTAACGTCAAGAATCACCTCAACGCCGTTGGCGATGAAAACTCTGACATCATCGTTGTAACCCACAGCAAGGGTGCGTTCACCCTGGTTGACGGTGCCAAGGATGCCAAGGGCAAAGAAATGAAAGACCAGGTCAATACTCTGGCCAACCGTGGTGTTAAGTTCCAGATCTGTGCCAATACCATTCGTGGTAAGAAGATCGACAAGAACAAGATCAATATTAATGCTGAAGTTGTTCCTTCTGGCGTCGCCCAGATCGCTCACCTGCAGCAGATGGGCTACTACTACATCAAGCCCTAAGCTAGTTTAGTTTCCTCTTCGTTGATTGTTATGGCGCCTTCGGGCGCCGTTTTTTTGTGCCGTTCTAGCCGGCTATAACAAAAAAGGCGCGTTGTTTACACAACACGCCTTTTCAACTGGATAGATAAATGATCTATCGAATGTTGGCAACACCTGTTTCGGTATTACCCTGGTTATCAACCCAATTGATGCTTACCTTGTCACCGCTCTTCGCCCCCTTGAAGCGGAAAGAGATGAACGGATTCTTGGATACTGCAGTGCCCCACATGCAGGTTAGTACAGTCTTGTCGCCATGCTTGCAGGTGATCTCCTTGATGAAATGCGCGGGGATCTTTTTGCCGCTTTGTTTGTCCTTGCGCATGCCGGTTTCCATCGGGTGGAATATGATTGCCTTGACCATGGCGCGATCACCATCCATCCAGGCACGAATCTTCATTTCTTTTTTAGCCATGTTGTTCTCCTTCAACCATTAACCGCCACAGCCACCGAGCGTGACCTTGACGGACTTCTTGGCGGAATACAGCTTGCCATTGGACTGGACGACAGCAATGACGTCGGATGTCTCACGCATCTTCACGCGCAGGTTTATATAACCTTCGGCATCCTTACTCAGCAAATACTGTGCTGCCAGGGGATTGGCATTCTTTGGAACCATGATGGAGATGGATTCGGTGGAGGGGAGACTGGTCTCGACTCCAATGGATACCACTGCGCCGTTCTCTGCGATGTCGGGCGCATCCACGCTGATGTCTTTTGACTCGGTCGTGTCGGCACTGCCCTCGAGAATGCTGAGCGCATCTTTAACACTGGTGGCGGCGAATGCCTTGTCTGGCCAGCTAGCGGCGAGTACACGGGAGGGGGCCAATAGCCCGGCACCCGCGGCCACGGCAACGCCACCCACGGCCAGAGAGGCCTTCAGGAAGGTTCTACGGCTCTGATTCATTGATAAAACTCCTCACAACTGCAATTCTTTGTGGTTTTGTTAGACGGATTGTCTAACTGGATGAAGAGCAAAACGCATGCCAGGAACAAACTACAATAAAAACAACCGGATAGTTCCCGAGAGTCGGCAAAAGGCCGAGCCGCGGGTGCATTCTGCAACTAGCTTGGGTGCAATTTTTCGCCCAATCACCGCCATCATGTAGCCTTCTACGTCAAACACTCGGCCATGGTGCAATGCGCTCATAGGCCCGTGGGGCTGCATGTCCTCGAATCCTTAACGAAGTACTTGAAATATAAATAGTGTCTGCGTAGAATTACGGCCTCTGTTGCGGGGTGGAGCAGTCCGGTAGCTCGTCGGGCTCATAACCCGAAGGTCGTAGGTTCAAATCCTGCCCCCGCTACCAGTTACTCAATGCCATTACTGCTCAGGCTTGGGAAAGAAGTTGAAGCCCTTTATGTAACTAAAGCGGCATGAAGAATTACAAGAGGCCCCTATTGGGGCCTTTTTTATAGTATCCGGTCTTGCGACAACCCGATGTGGATGAAATAATTCCCGTCTATCAAAGACTTGGAACTGGGTGAGTAGTAAGTGGGCCGAAGGCCCACTTTTTGTTTGTGGTGAATGACTCAGGATGCGTAAGGCGTCAGACAAGATATGGTCCCTGATCCAGCCAGTGGTGGAGACCATGGACTACGAATTGGTCGGTATTGAACACCTGTCGCAAGGGCGACATTCGGTGTTGCGTGTCTATATCGATCACGAAAACGGTATCACGGTCGATGATTGCGCCTCGGTGAGTCACCAGATCAGTGGATTGCTCGATGTCGAGGAACCCGTACAGGGAAATTACTCCCTCGAAGTGTCATCGCCCGGACTGGATCGCCCCTTGTTCACGTTGGAGCACTTCAAGCGCTTTGCCGGTGCCACGGTTCAACTGCGTCTGCACAGCCCGATAGAAGGGCGGCGTAAAATGACCGCAACCCTGAATGGCGTGGACGGTGAGCAGGTCGAGCTAGAGGTGGATGAGCAGACATTGCACCTGACACTGGATGATATCGATACAGCACGGCTGGTGCCGGTATTTGATTAGGGGTTTGCCCCGACAAGAGGTCATTAAGTAGAGGACGATATGAGCAAAGAGATCCTGTTAGTCGTCGATGCCGTCTCCCATGAAAAGGGTGTGGGCAAGGAAATTATCTTCGGCGCCATCGAGGCGGCCCTGGCGACTGCCACTAAGAAACGCCACCTGGGTGACGTGGATATTCGTGTCGACATCGACCGTAAAACCGGTGACTACATGACCTATCGTCGTTGGGAAGTCGTCGAAGACGACGGCATGGAATTCCCCGAGCGCCAGACCACCATCAGCGCCGCGCGCGAAGAGGACCCCGCCATACAGGTGGGTGATTTCGTCGAGGATGAGGTCGAATCGGTTGATTTCGGTCGCATCGCTGCCCAGACCGCCAAGCAGGTTATCGTACAGAAGGTGCGCGAGGCCGAACGTGCCAAGGTCGTGGAAGACTTTCAACACCGTATTGGCGAGCTCATCAATGGCGTGGTCAAGCGTGTCGAGCGCGGCAATGTCATTCTCGACCTGGGCAATAATGTCGAGGCCCTGATCCCCAAAGAGGATCTTATCCCGCGTGAATCGGTTCGCGCCGGCGATCGCATACGCGGTTACCTGCGGGAAGTGCGGACTGAAACCCGCGGTCCACAGCTGTTTATCAGTCGCACCGCCCCCGAATTCCTAATTGAGCTGTTCAAGCTCGAGGTACCCGAGGCGGGTGAAGGCCTCATCGAGATTATCAGTGCCGCGCGCGACCCGGGTTCGCGTGCGAAGATCGCCGTACACTCATCCGATGCACGCATCGACCCGGTCGGGGCCTGCGTCGGTATGCGCGGTTCACGCGTACAGACCGTCTCCAATGAGCTGTCTGGCGAGCGAATCGACATCGTGTTGTGGAATGAAAACCCCGCACAGTTCGTGATCAATGCCATGTCACCGGCTGAGGTGATTTCCATCGTTGTAGACGAAGACTCGCACAGCATGGATGTGGCCGTTGACGAGGAACAGCTTTCACAGGCCATTGGTCGTGGTGGACAAAACGTCCGCCTGGCCAGCGATCTGACCGGCTGGACACTCAACGTGATGACCGACGAACAGGCCGAGGAGAAGAGCAAGGAAGAGGCTGCTTCTCTGCTTAATCTATTTATCGAGGCACTGGATGTGGACGAAGATGTCGCCTCCATTCTGGTCGCCGAGGGCTTTTCCAGTCTCGAAGAAGTGGCCTATGTGCCGGTTCAGGAGATGCTCGAGGTAGAAGAGTTCGACGAGGAGATCGTCAACGAACTGCGTAACCGCGCGCGTGATGCCTTACTGACCCGCGCCATTACCAGCGAAGAGCACTTTGGTGAGAAAGAACCGAGTCAGGATTTGCTGGAAATGGAAGGTATGAACGAATCCCTGGCTATTGAATTGGCCAAGCGAGGCGTCGCCACCATGGAAGATCTGGCCGAACAGGCGGTGGATGACCTCACAGTAATTGAAGGCGTAGACGAAGACATGGCCGCAAAATTGATCATGACAGCACGTGCGCCATGGTTTGCCGAGCAAGAGACCGGGGAATAAGGTCGACAGGGGAGATTAGATGTCAGGTGTGACAGTAAAAGAATTCGCAGAAACCGTTGGTACGCCCATAGACCGATTGCTTGAGCAACTCAAGGAAGCCGGCGTGAGCGTAACGGATGCCGATGCCGCCCTGAGCGAGGAAGACAAGCTCAAGCTGCTCAACCATTTGCGCAGCAAGCGTGGAACCGAGGAAGGGGCGGGGACACCCAAGCGCATTACGCTCAAGCGCAAAACGACCAGCGCCTTGACTCAGTCCGGCTCCAAGGCCGGCTCCAAGACCGTGACCGTCGAGGTTCGCAAGAAGCGTACCTACGTCAAGCGTAGCGAGATCGAGGAAGAACAGCGTCAGGCCGCCGAAGAGGAAGAGGTCATGGAAGCCGCCGAAGAGGCGCTGGAGACCGAAGAGATCGAGGCTGTTGCCGAGAGTGCGGCGGAAGAGACGGTGGAGACCACCGAGGCCGAAGCGGTTGAAGAGACTGAGGTGATCGAAGCGAGCGAACCAGTTGAGGAAGCAGCCGTTGCCGAAGTGGCTGCCGAGCCGGCCCCGGCCGAACCGCCGGTGACGGATGAACGTCGCAAGGCCAAGCCCAAGACGGCCGATGCCGATGATCGAGGCAAGCGCGGCGGCAAGAAATCTGATGAAAAACGCGGTGGTCGACGTGACAAGTTCCTCGACGAGGGTGGCGATCGCGGCGGCCGACGCAAGAAGAAGCGCCGTGACAAGTTCGAAGTCAGTGAAGAGACCAAGAAGCATGGCTTTGCCAAGCCCACCGCGCCTATTGTGCGCGAAGTCTCCATCCCCGAGACCATCTCCGTCGCCGAACTGGCCAGCAAGATGTCGGTCAAGGCCGCCGAGGTCATCAAGGAGATGATGAAGATGGGCAGCATGGTCACTATCAACCAGGTACTGGATCAGGACACCGCCGCCATCGTCGTCGAAGAGATGGGACATACCCCGGTCCTGACCAAGGAAAACACCCTGGAAGACGAGATAACCCAGGCCGCCGAGGTGACCGGTGAGGAAGAGACCCGGGCGCCTGTGGTGACCATCATGGGCCACGTCGACCACGGTAAGACTTCATTGCTGGACCATATTCGCCGCGCCAAGGTCGCCTCTGGTGAGGCCGGTGGCATTACCCAGCATATCGGCGCCTACCACGTCGAGACCGAGGGAGGCATGGTGACCTTCCTCGACACCCCCGGCCACGAGGCCTTCACCGCCATGCGTGCGCGTGGTGCCAAGGCCACCGATATCGTGGTGCTGGTGGTGGCGGCCGACGATGGGGTCATGCCGCAAACACGCGAGGCGATCCAGCACTCGCGTGCCGCCGGCGTGCCGCTCATCGTTGCCGTTAACAAGATAGACAAGCCCGAGGCCGATCCCGACCGGGTCAAAAACGAGCTGGTGGCTGAAGAGGTCGTCCCCGAGGAATGGGGTGGCGATACCATGTTTGTCCACGTCTCCGCCAAGAGCGGCGAGGGCATCGACGCGCTGCTGGAATCGATTCTTCTGGTCGCCGAAGTACTCGAGCTCAAGGCCGTTGGCGAGGGCCCGGCCAAGGGTGTGGTCATCGAATCGCGCCTGGACAAGGGCCGTGGTGTGGTCACTTCCGTACTGGTTCAGAACGGCACCTTGAACAAGGGCGATATCCTGCTCGCCGGACGTGAATACGGTCGTGTACGTGCCATGCTGGATGAAAACGGTAAACCGGTCGAGCATGCCGGCCCGGCCATCCCGGTCGAGATCCTGGGTCTGTCGGGTTCGCCCAATGCCGGGGAAGAGGCCATTGTCGTCGCCGATGAACGCAAGGCACGTGAAGTGGCCAACTTCCGACAGGGTAAGTTCCGTGAGGTCAAACTGGCCCGTCAACAGAAGGCCAAGCTGGAGAATATGTTCAGCAACATGGCCGAGGGCGAGGTACAGAGCCTCAATGTCGTGCTCAAGGCCGACGTACAGGGTTCAGTGGAGGCGATCATCGACTCCCTCACCAAGCTCTCCACCAGCGAGATCCGGGTCAACGTCGTGGCAAGCGGGGTGGGCGCCATCACCGAGTCCGACGCCAACCTGGCGGTGGCCTCCGAGGCCATCCTCATCGGCTTCAACGTGCGTGCCGACGCCGGGGCCAAGCGTATCATCCAGGAAGAAGAGCTGGACCTGCACTACTACAGCGTCATCTACCACCTCATCGACGAGGTCAAGCTGGCCATGACCGGCATGCTGGCGCCCGAGTTCAAGGAAGAGATCATCGGTCTTGCCGAGGTGCGCGATGTGTTCAAGGCGCCCAAGATCGGCGCCGTCGCGGGCTGCATGGTGGTGGAAGGTGTGGTCAAGCGCAGCAACCCCATCCGTGTGCTGCGTGAAAACGTGGTCATCTACGAGGGCGAACTGGAATCCCTGCGTCGCTACAAGGATGACGTCAACGAGGTCAAGCAGGGCATGGAATGCGGTATCGGTGTGAAGAACTACAACGACGTCAAGGTCGGTGACCAGATCGAGGTCTACGAACGCGTTGAAGTGGCGCGAAGCCTGTAGGGGCGCTGAGACATGGCACGGGATTTTGATCGCAGTCGCCGAGTGGGAGAGCAGATCCAGCGTGAACTCTCGGAACTGGTGCGTCGTGAGATCAAGGACCCACGCCTGGGTATGGTCACCATCTCCGGGGTGGAGGTGAGTAAGGACTTCTCCACCGCCCGTGTCTTCATTACCGTTCTCGGCAAGGAGCGTTCCGCGGCGGAGGAGGATCTGGAGATCCTCAACCATGCGGCCGGTCATCTGCGCGGTCTGCTTGGTCGCAGCATACGCTTGCGTCATATCCCCAAGCTCAGCTTCTTCTACGATGCCGCCATCGACAGTGGGGCGCGTATGGATGCGCTCATCGATGCCGCCGTCGCCTCCGATCATCACGATAAAGACGAATAGCTCATACGAGGTCTTACATGGGTCGTCGATTGCGCAAGGGACGCCGTGTAAACGGCATCCTGTTACTGGATAAACCCACCGGCATCAGCTCCAATCAGGCCCTGCAGCGGGTCAAGCGCCTGTTCAAGGCCCAGAAAGCGGGCCATACCGGCAACCTGGATCCCCTGGCCACCGGTGTGTTGCCGATCTGTTTTGGCGAGGCCACCAAGGTCTCGGCCTTCCTGCTCGATGCCGACAAGCGTTATCTGGGGAGCGTCAAACTCGGTGTGCGCACCACCAGCGCCGATGCCGAAGGCGAGGTCATCGAGACCCGTGAGGTCGGACAGCTGGATCCAGCCGAGGTGCGTCGTGTGCTGGCCAGCTTCGTCGGTGAGATCGAGCAGGTGCCGCCCATGCACTCCGCCATCAAAGTCGATGGCCAACCCCTCTACAAACTGGCCCACCAGGGTATCGAAGTGGCGCGAAAATCGCGTCGCGTACACATCTACACCCTCGAACTCTTACGCCTGGAAGGCGACGAAATGGAAATCGATGTGCGCTGCTCCAAGGGCACCTATATTCGTACCCTGGCCGAAGACATTGGCGCGGTGTTGGGATGCGGGGCCCATCTCAGCGGCCTGGTACGGACCGAAGCCGGTCCCTTCAGGCTCGATGATGCGGTGGACATGGCGACCCTGGAACACCTGGGCGAGGAGGGTCCCGAGGGCCTGGACGAATTCCTGTGGCCGGTGCACGAGGCGCTGGAGAACTGGCCCGATGTGATCCTCTCCGAGGATGCCGCCTACTATCTGGGGATGGGCCAGGCGGTCATGGTCCCCAACGCCCCCACCGACGGCTGGGTTCGCCTGTTCGACAAGCAGTCGCGTTTCCTGGGGGTGGGCATGATCGCAGACGACGGCAAGGTGGCGCCAAAAAGGCTTTTCAAGGCCGATTGAGGCCAGAATTTTGCTTGTGGCGGGTGCGGGCCCTAGGCTAAAATACGGCTCGCGTTTATTTTTGAAAAACTGGGAGTTATAGGTACATGGCACTTACCGCCGAACACAAGGCCAATATCGTGAGCGAGCACGGCCGCGGCACCGGTGATACCGGTTCCCCCGAGGTCCAGGTTGCACTGCTCACCGCCAATATCGAAGAGCTGTCCAAGCACTTCAAGGAACACATTCACGATCACCATTCCCGTCAGGGTCTGCTGAAGATGGTAAGCCATCGCCGCAAGCTGCTGGACTATCTGAAGAAGAAAGACCTGCAGCGCTACCGCGATCTGATTGCCAAGCTGGGCCTGCGTCGCTAATCGGGACGCAGCGCCTGGCGTTCAGCTAGAAGGAACCAGCAAGTGAAACCAATTAAAAAAGAATTCCAGTTCGGTGATCACACCGTACGCCTGGAAAGCGGCGAGATTGCTCGACAGGCGTCGGGTGCAGTCATGGTCTCCATGGGAGACACCGTGGTCCTGGTCACCGCCGTGGCCCTGAAGGAGGCTGTTGAAGGGCGGGACTTTTTCCCCCTCACCGTGAACTACCAGGAACGCACCTACGCCGCCGGCAAAATACCAGGCGGCTTTTTTAAACGTGAAGGCCGACCGACGGAGAAGGAAACCCTTACCTCCCGCCTCATCGACCGCCCCCTGCGTCCCCTGTTCCCCGATGGTTTCACTAACGAAGTTCAAGTCATCGCCACCGTGATGTCGCTGGACCCTCAGATCGACCCCGATATCCCGGCCATGATCGGCGCCTCTGCCGCCCTGGCCCTCTCGGGCGTACCCTTTGGCGGCCCCATCGGCGCCTGCCGCGTGGGCTACAAGGACGGCAATTATCTGCTGAACCCCTCCCTCAGTACGCTGGCCGAGTCTGAACTCGACCTCGTGGTCGCCGGGACCGAAAACGCGGTTCTGATGGTGGAGTCCGAGGCCAAGGAACTCTCCGAAGAGGTCATGCTGGGTGCCGTGGTCTTCGGCCACGAGCAATTGCAGGCCGTCATCAAGGCGATCAACGAAATGGCCGCCGAGTCCAGTATCCAGGCTTGGGACTGGCAGCCGCCGGCAACTAACGACTCCCTGAAAAATGCCGTTGCCGCCGCCGCCGAATCGTCCATCGTCGAGGCCTACCAGATCAAGGAAAAGCAGTCCCGCTACGACCGCCTGAGCGAAATTCGTGCCGAGGTGGTGGAGAAGCTGGCCAGCGGTGATGAACCCGAAT
>JABURT010000216.1 GCA_014762495.1 Gammaproteobacteria bacterium
TGCTTATCGATGCGATCGGTGTATTGTATAGCGTTGTCTGGATCAACATCACACAGGACTTGACAGAGGTTAATTAGCATCATTGTATGGGAGTGGCTTCGGAACTTCCTCGTCTCTGGCTGGATTTTCTCAGGCAAGGTACCGTGATGGCGGTCGATTGCAGCATACAGTTCCCGAGCTTTATTGACCGCGTTCTTGTCGCCGGCGATGTAGCCGTACTCGGCGAGCCCCATAGCCGCAAACATTTCGGTAAACAGATAGCGTCGCATCACCAGGGGCTTACCCTCACGGGTTAGTTCGAACCAGGCTCGCCCATCCGGACCAATAAGCTTTTCCTGAATGAACCCTGCTCCTATCTTGGCAGCTCGGAGCCATCTATCTGATTTGTCGAGGAGACGGTAGACCGTGGAAAAAACCCAGACCCCACGCCCCTGTACCCAGCCCCCTTTGTCGGTAGAGAGTGGGACACCGGCGCGGTCGAGGAAGTCAGTGAAACCCCCATAGGTTGTGTCCAATGCGTTCGTCTCCCAGAAGGGTAGTACGTTGTCGAGTAACTCGGTGCGATAGAGTTCTTTAAGGGCGGCAGTATCCATGTCAGCCTCACTCTAAACGGACTGTCGTTGCATTGCCAAGATTTGCAGTGTCTTGCGCAGTCCCGCCTGGACCGAAGCCCTAGCGGCACGTTCCGCCTCATCAGGGTCGCGGCTTTTGACTGCCTCGAGGATCCGCTCGTGCTCCTTGTAGGTGTCCTCGTAGTGCGCCATATCATGGTACCCGGGGATTGAGTCTTCACCGAATCGAATCAGAGTCTGCGCTATGTAAAGGACTTTCTCGAGGATTATCTCATGCTGTTTTTGCATGTAGACGTTCTTTGAGCCTCTGGCGATGGTTCTGTGGAAGTCTAGGTCGTTGCGGAGGAGCTTGGGCGGATCAAAATTGCTGAGGATCTCTTTGAGATTGCTAACAGTGATTTCGAGGTAGTAGATCTGAGATGGATCGGCCCTAAGAGAAAAGAGCCTA
>JABURT010000193.1 GCA_014762495.1 Gammaproteobacteria bacterium
GAGCCATGCGCACGATGGTGTCGTAGACCGCGGAGTCGCCATGGGGGTGGTACTTACCGATAACGTCGCCCACCACACGGGCCGATTTTTTGTAGGGCTTGTTGTAGTCGTTGCCCAGTACGCTCATGGCGTAGAGCACACGACGATGGACCGGTTTGAGACCGTCACGGACATCCGGGAGGGCGCGTCCCACGATAACGCTCATGGCGTAATCGAGGTAGGACTGCTTCATCTCGTCTTCGATGTTAACGGGTAGGACTTCGCGAGCAAATTCAGCCATGGTTTGATTCAGCCAGTGTCATTATTCTGTATGGAGAATCATACCATATACAGCCAACCCACTGCATCTGCATAAAAGCCCCTGAAAACGGCACTCAGAGGCTCTCAGGGCGATAACAGGGTAAAAAAAACCTGTTTTTCATCACCGCCAAGTCATTGAAACAGCAGAGTCGAAGCCATAGACGCCAGATTTCGGTAAGACATACCTAGAAGAAGCGACGGCAAGCTGTCTGCCAGGTTTGTCAGACAATACACAGTGAGTACTTAAGAAGATTGGAGCTTAACGTTGCATCATCGCCTGCATTTTCTCCGGGGTGGGATTTCGCACGATCCCCTTCTCGGTGACAATGGCGTCAATGAGCTCCGGCGGGGTCACATCGAACACCGGGTTCCAGGCCCCGGCGCCATCGGCGGCAATGCGCTTGCCCTGTATGGAGAACAGTTCATCGGGATCGCGTGATTCGATTGGGATCTGAGACCCATCTGTAATGGACATATCTACCGTCGAGGTTGGCGCCACCACCATGAATTTGACGCCATGAAAGCGCGCATTGACCGCCAACGAGTAAGTACCGATCTTGTTGGCGGCCGAACCGTCGGCGGTAATACGATCAGAGCCGACGATGGCCCAGGTCACCCCACCCTGTTTCATACGATGGGCCGCGGCGCCGTCGGCCAGAAGCTTGACCGGGATCCCATCCTTGACCAGTTCCCAGGCGGTGAGGCGCGACCCCTGCAGCCAGGGGCGAGTCTCGTCGGCGAAGACCTCGGTGATCAACTGTTTATCGTAGGCACTACGGATCACACCCAGTGCAGTCCCATAACCGCCGGTGGCGAGGGAGCCGGTGTTGCAATGGGTAATCACGGCACCGACCTGTTCCATGAGCGAGGCACCGAGTTCGCCCATGGCATGATTGGCGGCAATGTCCTCATCCTGAATACGTCGCGCCTCGGCCAGTAAGGGCTCGACCGGGTCGCCCTCGATGCCTTCGATGAGCGATTGCATACGCTTGAGCGCCCAGAACAAATTCACGGCCGTGGGACGAGAGTCCGCCAACGTTTTTATGTCTGATTGAATATTCAGCTTCCAGTCAGTGCCATGTCTGGCATAGGCCTCACGTGCGGCAATCACGACTGCATACGCGGCGGTACAACCGATCGCCGGCGCCCCACGCACGACCATATCGGTAATAGCCTGGGCCACGGCACTGGCATCATCATATTCGAGATAGACCTCGCGACCAGGGAGCACGCGCTGATCCAGCAGGCGTAGGCCATCATGCTGCCAGATAACGGCACGAATTGTGTCGTGAGTGCCCATAGCTATTGTCCCTTGATGTTCATCATATCCCCTACCGCGATCTCGAACATACGCACTGTGAATGGTGTTTCGCGATATATCTCATCAGGCTTGTAACATTCGAGCATGTGTACCATGGGGTGTGACGTCGATTTCAGCCACAGCCGGATACCATAATCGTTCATATCTAATAGACCGGCTGTTTCTGTATAGCTTTCAATCCGGGTAATGGTAAAGGTTTGTGGTGGGATAATGAGACGCTTATAGTGCTTCGCGTCTGTTAAGCTCAACCTACAGGCCGCTTCGTATTTATCCAGACCCGACACGAGTTGGCTCTGCTCCAGCTGTTCGGAATATTGAAACCTCACCTTTTGGTCCGTCGGCAGGAAAGTCACTTCACGTTTCAACACCAGACTGTCACCTGCCGCAACAAGACTCTTGAGTGGCGGTGTTTTGTCCTGGATATACGGCCTACCACAGGCCGAGAGGAGTACAGCGATGATCGAAACTGCCAATAAAGACTTCATAAATACTCTCCGCAACGTGCTGCGCAAAGTCTACCAGTCGCCCCTATAAATGACGAGACTCGTCATCCAGTCAAAAGTTTACGTATAATCGCAACACAACCCTGAAGACGAATACTGTGTCTATGTCTCAAGTCGATACCCTGATCCACGCGCGCTGGCTGATCCCGGTCGAGCCTGATAATACCGTCCTCGAACATCATGCCCTGGCAATCGAAGACGGCCGAATTGTCGATATACTGCCCAGCGACGAAGCCAGTGCAAAATATAGCGCCCACACTGAGAAGCGTCTCGACAGCCATGCCCTGATCCCCGGACTGGTCAACGCCCACACCCATGCCTCCATGAGTCTCATGCGCGGCATGTCGGACGACTTGCCCTTGATGGAGTGGCTACAGGATCATATCTGGCCGGCCGAGGCGAAGTGGGTCAGCCCGGAATTCGTCCATGACGGGACTGAAATGGCCATCGCCGAGATGCTCAAGAGTGGCACCACCTGCTTTCATGAGATGTACTTCTTTCCCGATACGGTCGCGCGTGTTGCCAGCCAGTCCGGGATGCGCGCCTGTGTCGGCATCATCGTCATCGACTTCCCCACCGCCTGGGCCAGCGACATCGACGAATACTTTCGCAAGGGCATCGTTGTGCATGACCAGTTCCGTAACAATAGTCTCATCAGCACCAGCTTCGCCCCCCATGCCCCCTATACCGTCTCCGATGAACCATTGAGCCGCATTGCCACCTATGCCGAGGAACTGGACATCCCCATCCATATTCACGTGCATGAAATCGAGGATGAGGTCACGCGTGCCGTGGCCGAAACCGGCAAGCGTCCCCTTCAGCGACTACAGGAGCTGGGGCTGGTCTCTCCCCGCCTTATCGCCGTACACATGACTCAGCTCGTCGATGAGGAGATCGAGATGATGGCCGAGAGCGGAGGCCATGTCGTACACTGCCCCCAGTCCAATCTCAAGCTGGCCAGTGGCTTTAGTCCGGTGGCCAAATTGATGCAGGCTGGAGTCAATGTCGCACTCGGCACAGACGGTGCCGCCAGCAATAACGATCTGGACATGTTCGCCGAGATGCAGACCGCCGCCCTGCTGGCCAAGGCCGTCGCCGGTGATGCCACCGCCCTGCCCGCCGCCCAGGCTCTGCGCATGGCAACCTTGAACGGTGCCCGGGCGCTGGGGCTGGAGCAGGAGATTGGTTCACTGGAGGTGGGCAAGGCGGCCGACATTACCGCCGTGGACCTGGGACAACTGTCGACCCAGCCGGTCTACCACCCCATCTCGCAACTGGTCTATGCCGCGGGTCGTGAGCAGGTCTCCGATGTCTGGGTCGCTGGGCGGCACCTGCTCAAACAGGGTCAGCTCACCAGTCTTGATGAGGCCTCGATTATTACCCGGGCCAGCAGCTGGCGCGAAAAGATGTCAGACTTCGACTAAACCAAACATTTATGGAAGCCAACATGACCGCGAGCAAGCAAAACGTCGACTACCAGGAGATCGCCAAGTTCGAGGAACTGGCCTCGCGATGGTGGGACCGTGGCAGCGAATTCAAACCGCTGCACGACATCAATCCCCTGCGCCTGAACTATATAGATGGTATCGCGGGTCTGGAGGGCAAGAAGGTTATCGACGTTGGCTGCGGCGGCGGCATCCTGGCAGAGAGCATGGCCCTGCGTGGTGCCAATGTTACCGGTATCGACATGGGCGAGGCACCTCTCTCCGTAGCCAGACTGCACCAGCTCGAATCCGGTGTCGAGGTGAATTATCGTCGAGTCACCGCCGAAGAAATCGCTACTGAACAGGCCGGCAATTACGATGTTGTCACCTGTATGGAGATGCTCGAACATGTGCCCTACCCCGCCTCCACCATCACCGCTTGCGCAAGCCTCGTTA
>JABURT010000082.1 GCA_014762495.1 Gammaproteobacteria bacterium
CAACAGGAGTAGAGTCGCGCCAACGGAGCTGAAAGCAATGAGTGAACCGCCGCCGATGAGCTCGCCCAGCACCCCGCCGGCATCCCCCGGCAAGGTGCCCTTGATGACGGCAAAGTGGATGTCCGCCAGACCGGTACCGCCGACGAGGGTGAGCAGGAAGCCGACGGTGCGAAAGGATAAATAGCGCTTGTCGATGTCAATGCTGTGCTCGATACCGCGATAGGCGATCCAGCCGCTGTAGGCCACCAGTATTGGGATCAGGTAGGCCATGTAGCCAAACAGGTAGAGCACGATGTCGGCAAACCAGGCCCCAACCACGCCGCCCAGGTTCTCCACCGGGCGGCCGGTGACACTGCGGGACCAGGCCGGGTCGAAGGTATCGTAGGTGACCAGGCTGATAAGCAGGTAGACCGCCAGGCCGGCCAGTACCACCAGGGTACCCTCTTTCAGCCCCCGCTTGATATGGCGCGAAATATGGTCGGATCGCTGCTTTTTCTGTTTTTTAACGCTCGCCTGCGCCAAATCTTAATCCTTTTTATAAAATAAGCTATGTAACTATATGTTAATTATCATATAAATCATTTCAATGCCGGGTGGACAATGGCACCATTCATGACATTGATCCCGGCCTTGAGACCGGCATCCTGCTGCCAGTCATCACGGGCGATTCGCTTCACGTAGGGTATCAGGGCTGCGGAAATTGCCTGTGACGAGGTCCTCGGAACGGCACCTGGCATGTTGGTGACCCCAAAATGCACCACCCCCTCCCAGGTGAAGACCGGATCGGCATAACTGGTGGGCCGCGTGGTCTCGATGCACCCCCCCTGGTCGACCGAGATGTCAATGATAACACTCCCCGCCTTCATTTCACGCACCGTGTCTGCGTTCACCAGGTGGGGGGCCCTGGCACCCGGGATCAGGACCGCACCGATGAGCAGGTCGGCATCGACAACGGCAGCCTGCAGGGAATCGGCATAGGGATAGAGAGCCGTCACATTGGCGCCGAGCTCGTGCATGGCCGCCAGTTTGTCCATGTTGGTATCGAATACCGTGACATTGGCGCCGAGTGCGACGGCCAGGGCGGCCGCATTGCGACCCGCCATGCCGGCCCCGAGTATGACCACCTTGCCTCGGGTGGTGGAGGCAATACCGCCCAGTAACACCCCCCTGCCCCCTGTGGGCTGATACAGGTAATGGCTGCCCACCTGAACCGCGATGCGCCCCGCGATCTCGCTCATGGGTGCCAGCAGCGGCAAATGGCCATTGGCGGCAGTGACTGTCTCAAACCCGACGGCGGTCAGGCCGATGTCGAGCAGGGCCCGGGTCAGCTCGGGTTCCGCCGCCAGGTGCAGATAACAGAACAGGCGATGATCCGAGCGTAGTCGCTCAAGCTCCTCAGGCTGCGGCTCCTTGACCTTGACGATGAGCTCGGAACCCTCATAAAGGGCCCTGGCATCGGGCACAATGCGTGCACCCAGCCGCGAAAAGGCCTCATCGGGGTAACCGCTGAGCTCGCCGGCCCCGGCTTGCATTATGAGTTCATGGCCCTCATATATGAGTTCAGCCACGGCGGCCGGTATCAGGGCGACTCGCCCTTCCTGTGTCTTCACTTCTTTGGGGATGCCGATACGCATGGGTCTACCTTTACGGGGAACCTCGCAGTTTTTAGAATGGTCTCAATCTGTCATGCGAGTCCAAGAATCAACAAAACTCACCGGAGAGTCAATTACATGAGCGAAACTAAACATGCCCGCCTGATCATCCTTGGTTCAGGCCCTGCCGGTTATTCCGCCGCCGTCTATGCCGCACGTGCCAACCTCGATCCGGTGCTGATCACAGGAATGGAACAGGGTGGTCAATTAATGACCACCACGGATGTCGACAACTGGCCCGGCGCCTCCGACGGTATCGAGGGCCCACAGTTGATGCAGAACATGCAGGCCCATGCCGAGCGCTTCAATACCGAGATCATTTTCGACTACATCAACAAGACCGACCTCTCCAAGAAACCCTATACCTTGATGGGCGACGGCGGCACGACCTACACCTGCGACGCGCTCATCATCGCCACCGGCGCCTCCGCCATGTATATCGGGCTCGAATCCGAGGAGACCTTTCGCGGTAAGGGCGTCTCGGCCTGCGCAACCTGCGATGGTTTCTTCTACAAGAATCAGAAGGTAGCCGTGGTGGGCGGTGGTAACACCGCCGTGGAAGAGGCCCTCTATCTGGCCAATATCGCAGAGCACGTGACCGTCGTGCATCGTCGAGACAAGTTCCGTTCGGAAAAGATCCTCTCTGACGAGTTGATGAAGAAGGCCGAGAACGGCAATGTCTCCATCGAATGGAACCGCGAACTGGACGAAATCCTGGGGGATGATTCCGGGGTCACCGGCCTGCGTCTGAAGAGTACAACCGGCGAGGACGACAAGGAGATCGACGTCCACGGTGTCTTCATCGCCATCGGCCACAAGCCAAATACCGCTATCTTCGAGGGCCAGCTGGACATGGAGCACGGTTATATCAAGGTCCAGAGCGGCAGCCAGGGCAATGCCACGGCCACCAGTGTCGAGGGCGTATATGCCGCCGGCGACTGCGCCGACCACATCTATCGCCAGGCCATCACCTCGGCCGGGACCGGCTGCATGGCGGCACTGGATGCGGAACGCTACCTGGATGCCCTCGCCGCCAAGAGCGACTGAGGGACGCACGAGAAGATACACGGCCGGGGCCTCCCCGGCCTTTTTATTGGGAATCCCATGGGCATCAGCATCTGTCACCAGCTTAGCGAGATCCCGGCCGAGTCGTGGAACGCCCTGGGCGATGGCGACAATCCCTTCATTCGGCACGAATTTCTCAGCGCCATGGAAGCGAACGACTGCCTTGGCGAGGAACAGGGATGGTTGCCTCACCATATCCTGTTTCATGGTGAGGATGAGACCCTGCTGGGCGCCATACCTCTCTACCTGAAAGACAATTCCTATGGTGAGTTTGTGTTCGACTGGGGCTGGGCCGATGCCTATCATCGTAACGGCATCGAATACTATCCCAAGCTGGTCAGCTCCATTCCCTATACCCCGGCCCAGGGGCCCCGCATATTGCTGCACCCAGACGCCGATCGAGAATCCGTCGCCACGGCCCTTATCGATGCCAGCGTGAGCCTGGCACAGGAGATGAATCTCTCTTCCCTGCACTACCTGTTTACCCTCGACGAGGATACGCGCCGCTTACATGAAAAGGGACTCATCTTGCGCATGGGGGTGCAGTATCACTGGCATAATCGAGGCTACAAGGACTTTGATGACTACCTCTCACACTTCGCTTCAAAAAAGCGCAAGAATGTTCGACAGGAGCGGCGCAAGGTTCAGCAGGCCAATATAGATATCGAAATACGTCATGGTGACGAGATCCCCGACGAGCTATGGCCAAGCGTCCATCATTATTACGAGGCGACCTTCTACAAGAAAGGCGGCTATCCCACGCTGACTCAGGCCTTTTTTCGCCAGGTGGCGCGCAGCATGCCACGCAACCTGGTGGTATTCCTGGCCCGTCACGAAGGCAAGTACGTTGCCGCCTCCATCTGCTTTCGCGGCGAGAAGACTCTCTATGGTCGACACTGGGGCTGCGACGAACGCTTCGACAGCCTCCACTTCGAGCTGTGCTATTACCAGGGCCTGGACTATGCCATCCAGCAGGGACTGGAGCATTTTGAACCGGGGGCCCAGGGCGAACACAAAGTGAGCCGCGGATTCGAACCCACGGCGACCTGGTCGGCGCACTGGATCGCCCATCCTCAATTCGCCCAGGCCATCGCTGATCACTGTCAACGCGAACAGCGTGCCATGGAACACTATATCGAATCCCTGCACGAGCATCTGCCGTTTCGATCCGAGCAGGCGTAACCATGGAAGGCCCCTTCTGGATAGACAGCCACACGCCCGTTCATCGCTTTCCTGATGTGGCCATGGCCATGGAAGAGCCAGACGGCCTGTTGGCGGTGGGTGGCGATCTCAGTTCCGCGCGTTTACTGGCCGCCTATAGCCAGGGGATCTTTCCCTGGTACAGCGCAGGGCAACCCATTCTATGGTGGTCACCCAATCCCAGGGCGGTGCTCTATCCTTCCAAACTCAGGGTGTCACGTAGTCTGCGTAAACGACTGCGCAAGCGCGAGTATCGAGTCAGCCTCGATGAAGACTTTACGGGTGTGATCCAGGGCTGTTCCGAACCCCGATCCGGCCAGGACGGCACCTGGATCACCGCCGAAATGAAACTGGCCTATCAACAGCTCCATGAAGAAGGCTATGCCCATTCGGTGGAGGCCTGGTATGGCAGCGAACTGGTCGGTGGCCTATACGGCGTGGCACTGGGCAAGGCCTTCTTTGGCGAATCCATGTTTTCGCGCCGCACCGATGCCTCCAAGGTTGCCTTTGTGCACCTGACCCGGCAGTTGATGCGATGGGGATATCACATGATTGATTGCCAGGTCAGTAGCGAACATCTCGCTAGCCTGGGCGCCGAGGAGATAGCCAGGGAGGAATTTATTCAACAGCTGCAAACCCTTGTCTATCAAACCGCCCACCCCATGCCCTGGCGCATGGAGGCATCCGACTCACTCTTAGCCGACATCATGAATCCATGAGCGAAGCAGTCCCCATCAGCTTTTATGCCACCCCACCCCATGCATGCAATTACCTTGTGGGTCGCAATGCGGTAACGGTGTTTGCCGATCCACGCGCGAGAATGAACAGCGCACTCTATGGGGTATTGATTCAACATGGCTATCGCCGCAGCGGCGAGCACGTCTATGCCCCTCACTGTCCCAGCTGTAACAGTTGTCAGTCTTTGCGCATTCCCGTGGCAGAATTTACTCCAAACCGTGCGCAACGACGTAACCGAAGTCACAACGATGATCTCGAAGTCAGGGTGACCGAGGGTGAGCTCAACCGGGACCATTTCGATCTGTATCAACGCTACATCCACGATCGACATCGCGACGGTGGCATGGAGGAAATGGACATGACTCAGTGCCGTGATTTCCTGTTATCTGACTGGAGCGACACACGTTTCATCGAGTTCAGGCTCGAAGGACAGTTGATCGGCGTTGCGGTCATGGATGTTGTCGAAACCGGGCTTTCGGCAGTCTATACCTTCTTTGACCCGGCCCATGCCAGACGGGGTATCGGCAACTTTGCCATCCTCTGGTTGATTCGATACGCGAAACACCTGGGACTGCCCTTTGTCTATCTCGGCTACTGGATCGCAGAATCCCAGAAAATGGCATACAAGGCGAACTATCTGCCCCATCAGGTCTTTATCCAGGATCAATGGATCGAAGTGACAAAAGAATCAAGCTGATCGGTAATATAATGTTTTGAAATGTGGCGCCAGTTGAGGCAGAATGCGCCATTGTTCCCCTAGCTGTGACTAACACCTTGGAGCCTGTGAAGTTTTATGGCTAAAGAAGAAAATATTGAAATGGAAGGCACGGTAGTCGACACCCTGCCCAATACCATGTTCAGGGTTGAGCTCGA
The DNA here is from genome assembly GCA_014762495.1 of Gammaproteobacteria bacterium. Taxonomy (GTDB): domain Bacteria; phylum Pseudomonadota; class Gammaproteobacteria; order Thiohalospirales; family Thiohalospiraceae; genus JABURT01. The sequence continues at coordinate 5,529 of JABURT010000082.1, forward strand.
TAACGGCCATGTCGTGACCGCGCATATCTCAGGCAAAATGCGCAAGCATTACATTCGTATTTTGACAGGTGACCGGGTGACAGTTCAGCTAACCCCCTACGACCTCAACAAGGGGCGCATCGTCTTCCGCCAGCGTTAGTCAGTCGACACAGATGCATGAAAAAAGGCGCCTTAAAGGCGCCTTTTTTGTTTCCAGGATTAAGCCCTCAATTAGGCATCAACGGTCTCGTCTTCGAGCACGAAGTCGAACACCAGCTGGTTGTCTTCCTCACTGATCTTCACATGCCCACCACGACTGAGGCGACCAAACAGGATCTCATCGGCCAGTGGTTTCTTGATGTGCTCCTGAATTATGCGCGCCATCGGTCGTGCGCCCATGGTCTTGTCATAGCCCTTCTCGCACAACCAGGCCATGGCCGCAGGGTCCACTTCGATGCTGACATGCTTGTCCATGAGCTGGGCCTCCAACTCGGCAATAAACTTGTCGACAACATGGGTGACATTGGACGCGTCCAGCTGCTTGAACTGAATAATGGCATCGAGACGGTTGCGGAATTCCGGCGTAAAGGTCTTGGTCAGGATCTCCATGCCGTCGCTGGTGTGATCCTGTTCGGTGAAGCCTATGGAACGGCGTTGCAGAGATTCGGCCCCGGCATTGGTAGTCATGACGATAATGACATTACGGAAGTCGGCCTTACGACCGTTGTTGTCCGTCAGAGTGCCATGGTCCATGACCTGTAACAGCAGGTTGAAGACATCGGGATGCGCCTTCTCGATCTCATCCAGCAACAGGACCGCATGGGGATGCTTGTTGATGGCCTCGGTCAGCAGACCGCCCTGGTCGTAACCAACATAACCGGGGGGCGCGCCGATAAGACGAGAAACGGTGTGACGTTCCATGTACTCCGACATATCGAAGCGTACCAGCTCAATGCCCAGGACACGGGCCAATTGCTTGGTTACCTCGGTCTTGCCCACGCCGGTGGGACCGGCAAAGAGGAAGGAACCGATGGGTTTTTGTTCATTGCCCAGGCCCGAACGCGCCAGCTTGATGGCGGCGGACAGGGTCTCGATGGCCTCGTCCTGCCCGAAGATCACCTGCTTGAGATCCACGTCCAGGGTCTTGAGCGCATCGCGATCGCTGGTGGTGACCTGTTTGGGAGGGATGCGGGCCATCTTCGCCACGATGGACTCGATGTCGTGAACGCCAACGGTCTTCTTGCGCCGTGAGGGCGGCAGCAATTGAATGGTGGCACCGGCCTCGTCGATCACGTCAATGGCCTTATCGGGCAGATGACGATCATTAATGTAACGCGAGGATAGCTCGGCCGCGGTCTTCAGCGCCTGCTTGGTGTACTTGACCTGGTGGTACTCCTCGTAACGCGGTTTCAAGCCTTCCAGGATCTGTACGGTCTCGGGAATCGTCGGTTCGGGCACATCGATCTTCTGGAAACGACGCGCCAGGGCACGGTCCTTCTCGAAGATACCGCGATACTCCTGGTAGGTCGTGGACCCGATGCACTTGAGTTCACCCGAAGCCAGCATGGGTTTGATTAGATTGGAGGCATCCATGACGCCACCGGAGGCGGAACCGGCACCGATGATGGTGTGGATCTCATCGATGAAGAGAATGGCGCCCTCTTCCTGCTTGAGCTGTTTGAGAACGGCCTTGATTCGCTTTTCGAAATCGCCGCGATACTTGGTACCCGCCACCAGTGCACCCAGATCGAGTGCATAAATCGTACTGTTGGCCAGGACCTCAGGTACCGCCTCGTCGACAATCATCTTGGCCAGACCCTCGGCCAGCGCGGTCTTGCCAACCCCTGCCTCGCCGACGAATAATGGATTGTTCTTGCGTCGACGGCACAGCACCTGGACGGTGCGTTCGATTTCATCACGGCGTCCTATGAGGGGATCGATCTTACCCTTGCGCGCCTGTGCATTGAGATCGGTGGCGAATGTCTCGAGTGGATTCTGGCCCGCCTCCTCGGCGATGCCCTCTTCGACATCGGCGGAGCCGGATCCGATTTCATCATCGGAAACCTTGGAGACGCCATGGGAGATGAAATTCACCACGTCGTAGCGGGTTACATCGAACTGGTTAAGTAGGAATACGGCCTGCGAATCCTGTTCATTAAAGATGGCCACCAGGACATTGGCACCGGTGACCTCTTCCTTGCCGCTTGCCTGGACATGGAACAGGGCGCGTTGCAACACCCGCTGAAAGCCCAGCGTGGGCTGGGTCTCACGTTCATCGTCAGGCTCCAGCTTGGGGGTGTTGGCTTCGATAAAACTGTCCAGTTCTATCTTGAGCCCCTCGGTGTCCGCCCCGCAGGCCTTAAGCACCTCGGCGGCCGAGGGATTATCCAGCAGGGCCAGCAGAAGGTGTTCTACCGTCATGAATTCGAAATTGCGCTCTCGCGCCTCGCGAAACGCAAGGTTGAGGGTAAATTCCAGGTCTTTACTCAGCATGGTCGACTCCTGAAGTGCGGGGGCGTTACTGGTCCGCCTCCATGGTGCACTTTAACGGGTGCTGGTGTTCACGGGAAAAGTCATTTACCTGTGCCACCTTGGTTTCAGCTATTTCACGGGTAAACACGCCGGCCACCCCCACCCCTTTGGTGTGAATGGTCAACATGATATGCGTGGCCTTCTCGCGGTTCATGTTAAAAAACTTCTCCAGCAGCAAGACCACAAAGTCCATAGGTGTAAAATCGTCGTTATGGAGCAAAACCTTGAACATTGGTGGTCTTTTGACCTTTGGTTTTGCCTCTTCCAGTAACAGGCTGCCTGTATTGTCGTCGTGTTGCTGTTCGCTCATAAGTCCTTAGATGGAGATCTATTTCAGAAATTCAATAGATAACGAAAAAATTCTACAAGGTCGATATTGGTCCTTCGGGGACATTATAGCAAGCCCTAGCGGCTGATTTCAGCCTGTTACCATTCCCCTGGATTATGAGGGAATAAGCGTTTTTTTCTCGTATTTTTAGCGAATCTTGACTAATTTCATAGGCTGTACCAAATTTAAGTTGCACCCCTTTGATAAAGGGATGTTCGTATAGGCGTGCGTAAGGGGCTCACCCGAAGTGGTATGACACGCCCTTGATCTTGGAATTGTAATCAAGAGGCGGTAGAAAAATGGCAACAGGCTTCGTGAAATGGTTTAACAATGCCAAGGGTTACGGATTTATCTCACCGGACCAAGGCAATAACGAGGATATCTTTGCCCACTTTTCTTCCATTGCGATGGAAGGCTACAAAACTCTAAAACGGGGTCAAAAGGTTGAATATGAATTGAGTGAAGGTCCCAAGGGACTCCAGGCACTCGAAATTCGACCCATGTCCGAACAAGACTTTAATTAATAGAATTTTCCGTCGGCCGCGGCCGCTCGGTCGCGGTCACTTCTCTTCTCAACATCGTCCGGGCAATTCACCCCGAATTACTCGCAGAACTCTTCCAAGGCTCAGGGCGACCGCAATAATAGCCCTGTATGTAATCGACTCCCAGGCTGGCTAGCATCTCTTTTGTCTCGATGTCCTCTACGTATTCGGCGATGGTCTGTATGCCCACGGCATCTGCCACTTCCTTCATTGAACGAACCATGGCCAGATGCAAGGGTTCCTTGAGCAAATCACGAACGAAGGAACCGTCGATCTTCACGTAATCGACAGGCAGGTCTTTAAGATAGAGATACGAGGCATGACCTGAGCCGAAATCATCAAGTGCGGTACGACATCCCAGGCTGCGCAGTCCTTCCAGAAACTCTATTGCCTTGTTCAAATGGGTTATGGCCATGGTTTCGGTAATTTCGAATATCAGGCTATGAGGTTTGATACGACTGTGCTCAATTAAATAGCGTATATACTCAAGCGTGCTCGTGTCGTTAAATGTGGCGGCCGATAGATTGATGCTGTAAACACTATCGACGCCCTGAATGATATCTTCCTGTATATAACCGATTGTCCGACCAATCACCCAGCGGTCAATATCCGGCATCAATCCAAAACGTTCCGCTGCTGGTATAAACCCATTGGGCATTGCGATAGTTGAATTTTGGTCATTCAGGCGCAACAGGACTTCACGTGCCATCACTTTCTGGCTGCGGCTGTCTACGATGGGTTGTGTGACAAGAAAGAAACGATCATTTTCGATCGCCCGCTTTATGATTCGAGTCCACCCCATATCCGCGTATATGGCAGCGACTTCACGCTTGTCATCCAGGTGATATAGATGAACCTGGTTTCGACCCCTTGTCTTGGCAACATGACAGGCATAGTCGGCCTTTGCCAATAATTCCTCGGTTCGTATGATATCTGGGGATTTCAGGGCAATGCCGATTGAACAGCCTATATCAATAGTCTTTCCTGTGTGTACGTAATGATAATCGGAAATGGTTTTGCGATAATCATTGGCTGCCTCCATGGCATCTTGTTCATTTACATCGTGAAGAATTATCGCAAACTCATCGCCACCAAGACGTGCCAGCAAATCCTGATCACGCAGCCTTTGCTGCAGCAGCGAAGTGACTTCGATGATAATTTGATCACCAGCCAGGTGACCAAGCGTATCGTTGGCGAATTTGAAGTTATCCAGATCCAGATAGAGCAAGGCATCTGAGTGCCCAGTCCGGCTTTCAATCAACTCATCGAGATAATCCAGTAAATATTTACGGTTATACAAGGCGGTCAATGAGTCTCGCTCGGCCACTCTCTTCAGGTTATTTAGCATCTCGACCTGTTCCGTAATATCAGATATTAGAACCGTGTAATAGTATCTTTCATCCAGACTTGTTCGACTTAGCTTGATCGAAGCGATAAAAGGGATACTGTTCCGTCTTGGAATTTCCATTACCAGTTCGTCTCCAGATAGACCGGTCTCTCTCTCGAAAAATACGAATGATCTTTGTTCTACAAACAGATCGGGTATAAATTCATTAATTCCACGTTTGATAGCATTGCTAGCATTAGTTCGAAACAGTTCCTCTGCGGCCTTGTTGAAATTAATAATCATGCCCTCTGAATCAAACGTGATAATCCCTTCAGCCGCATTATCGAGAATCGATTCCAGTTTGCGTTGCCGTGCATCGACCTCTTTTTTCATATGCTCGAAAGCCAACACCAGCTCCTGGTTTTCCTGTAGGTTCGAACGAATCTCCGGAACAAAATCGGCCCCACTGGCATGTGCCTTCATTGCCAATGCCATCTGTTTAATTGGCCGCCTTAGCAAATATTCAAAACTGAAATAAGCAATTAATACCACAAGCAGTGCTGCTATATTGAACATCCAGATAAAGTCCTGAAGCTGGTTTGTGGCACCATATAATGACAATTGCTGGCGAGAGTTAAGCGACTGGAATTCTGACTCCATTGCATCAAGAGTATTCCATGCCTGACTGAACAAGGGCTGGATACGTTCACGCAATATTGGATAATCCTTACGCCAGTTATCAGAAAGATATATTTCTCTAACCTTTTCAAACGCATTGTCATAGGCTTTCTTCAAATCCAGCATCTGAGCAAGGGAAAGCGATTGTTGTATGGTCAGGGCATTGGATGCATCCACACGTTGCAGCCAATCTAGGTTCTCATCTATTAGTGCACTGTAAAGTGCCCTGTCGTTGAGGTTTCGGCGCATACTTATTTCAGGCGAATTCACAATCCCTATTCTGTTGGCAATGAATGAACGCACCGTACTAATCTGTTGCATCCAGTAATACCTGAGGCTCAGTAGCTTGCTATCGACATCATAATTGACACTTAAAGGGTTCTCTCTGGCAGTCTGTGTATCGCTAATGGCGAGTTGTAATTCCTGTGTAAAGCGTTCATTTAATGGCGATAATTCCTCCCTCAATATTGGGGCGGTCGGAAAACGTCGATCCGGCTTTGACAGGATGAATATTAAGGCTTTCACTTCCTGTTGTATGTCACCGTCAAGCCGATGAAGTTTTTGGTAGGATTCAAGTAACGTTCCCCCCAATCGCACAAACATTGTTTCCGTTTCCTGTGTATGCAATTTTGACAAGCTTCCTAGGTGCTTCTCAATCTGACTACGTGTCGTGTCATCCAGTAAGACAGCGTGTTGGTAGGTTGAGCTCTCCAGGCGCCTGAGGTTATCTCGTATCAGTTCCAGGGTATGGAAGGCTTCCTGATTGCGGTGCACATGTGTCGGTGTGTCGTACTCGCGCAAGAGATGGAGGTTTATGTAGGAAAAAATGGCAATGGACAACAGCAGCAGCAGGGTGGCTGCGAGGACAAAACGCTTTCTTAGGCTATTGAGCAGAGCTACGGCCATATACGGATGTCATCCTAGTGTGATTGTTGTTATTTTTGTAACATTTGTAACAATCATATCGGACATATCAAGACCGACTTTAATCTGAGTCTAAATTTGTTTTTCTTTAGTAATTAATAATATAGCGTCCAAGCTGGTATCCTCTGACCTAGAATCGTTACTCGTCATGGCCGAGGTTTAGTGATAGCTTGGCGACAGGTAGACATTAGAGAAACAGGAACGCCGGAGTGACTGAATTACTCAGGGACATATATCAACTGTTTCGCCAATCGATTATTGATTTCTCAAGGAATCAGGGCTACCTGCTCTCGGGCACTCTGGCCTATTATATTCTGCTCTCGATTGTTCCCCTCCTTCTGCTTTCGCTGATCGTGCTGGCCAATTTCATCGATGAAGCCACCCTGATCCACTTACTGGAATTACAACTAAATATGATATTTCCCTCTGCCACGGACTATGCAATCGAGCAGATCCGACAGGCCTATAGAAGCAGGGGGCTGTTTGGTGGCATGGGGATACTTAGCTTGCTGGTGCTCGGTAGCCTGGTATTTCGGACCTGGCAGAAAATCATGAAGGTGTTCTTTGGCATGGACGAACGCCCACTTCATCGTCATATCGTGATCAGTTTTATCGTGCCCAATATGTTCGTAATCGTGTTTTTGCTGCTCACCTTGCTACTGACTCTGCTCGATGGCGCCATTGCGACGCTGCAGATGCAAAACTTCACCCTGTTTGCGCAAAGCTTTGACTTTTCACCCTATCTACCTGAGACGGTGAAGCTATTTTCGAGCCTGGCAAACCTGCTTTTACTGGTGCTGTTTTACAAGATCATGCCCATGGTCAAGATACGCTGGAAGCACGCGATTATCGGTGCCATGACCGCCGGAGTGCTATGGTTGCTGATCAAGCAGGTGCTTATCTATTATTACAGTCACTTTTCGTCGGTCAGTATGATCTTCGGGGCCATGAGTTCGCTTTTTATTCTTTTGATCAGTCTAGAAGTGCTTTCTTTGCTGCTGCTGTTCGGTGCACAGGTCATTGCCACCTATCGGGAGTCATCCAGGTCTGATACTAGCGAGTCCAGACCGTCGTCCGTCCAATGAGTGAGAAGCCGATATACCCGCGTACCTTGAGCGTTTTGTCATCCACCAGTGTCATCTTGCAACTGTAGGTCTTACCATTACGCGGATCGTAGATGGTGCCGTCTTTCCAGACCCCATCGCCCGCGTAGTGGAACCCCTCCAGCATCGGCAGTCCAAGAATGGGACGACCCTGTAATGACTCATTCGGATTATTACGATCTACCTTGGGTTCACCGGCCATTTCATCGTCCGCGGGATAGGCCGGTTCCTCAAGCCAGACGATTGTGCCGCAATATTCATCGCCACATGGTTTGATTTCAACCCTGGATGTCTTGTCACCGGTCAGCCATGTCCCAACGATGGCGTGTGCGTCACCTGTCTCGGCATGAAGAGTCACCTGAACGAGACTAAATAAAATCACCAGTGTCAGTATGCTTGTCTTCATGATGTCCTCTCCCCCATCGATTTATTAGCGTAACGCTCTCATGCGCGGAAGCTTGAGACTGAACAAGCCGGAGAGCGCAATGAATAGGAACGATAATAGCAGACAACCTAGCAAGCCCCCTGTCTGATACCCCCAACCGGATAGAACCGTGCCCAACAGACGCCCCATGGCATTGGACATGTAATAAAAGCCGACATCCAGACTCACCTGTTCGCGCCTGGCGTAGGCCAGGATCAAATAAGAATGGACGGAGGAATTGACGGCAAAGACCACCGCAAAGAGACCCAGGCCGATGATGAGCCCTGTCTCAACCGTCTCAAATTGCCACAAATACAGGCTGAGGCCAGCCACGGTCAATAGCAGCGCAAAGGCCCACAGGCTTGCGGTGGCCCCATCCGGACCGGCATCGGCATGGCTGTGCCTGACCAGCCTGGGGGCAAAGGCCTGCACAATGCCATAACCAATGACCCAAAGCGCAAAAAAACTTCCAACCTGGGTGTGACTCCATAGGAGCTGTGCGCTTAGAAACACCGGCAAACCGACCACAAACCAGACATCTCGTGCACCGAACAGGAACAGGCGAGCCGCGGAAAGCCAGTTTATCTCGGCGCTCTTGGAGAATATCTGTGTGAAGGTGGTCTTGGTGTGGGTGCGCCCCAGTCCTCCCGGTAGTGTAATGACGGTTGTGATCAGCGCTATCGCCAGGCCGCCAGCTAGTATGTAGAGGGCATCTCGAAAGCCGACTAGCGCCAGCAACAGGCCACCCAGGAAAAAACCGGCTCCCTTGAGTGTATTCTTCGATCCTGTCAGAAGCGCGACCCATTTGAAGAGCCGGGTATTCGCCCCTTCGGGCAAAAGCAACTTGAGACTGGACTTTGCCCCCATTTTATTGAGGTCTTTGGCAATACCCGATAAGGCCTGGGCCAGCATGACATAGGGTATGGTCAGCCAGGTCGTATCCACAGTCAGCATCAACAATGCCGCGATCTGGATAACCATACCCAGGTACATGGCGCTGTTAATACCGAGCCTTGCACCCAACCAGCCACCAAACAGATTGGTCAGGACACCGAAAAATTCGTAGAAGAGAAACAGCGAAGCGATGGCCAGGGCATCATAGCCCAGCTCATGGAAATAGAGCACCACCAGCATACGAATGGCGCCGTCGGTGAGCGTGAATGCCCAATACGCCAACGTGACAATGAGATACTCACGAACGCCGGTTTGTCCGGCCATTCGTGTTGGCATTAGGCGCGCGCCTTCAATCCCTCGACGATGGCGCGAGCGAGGTCATCGGCATCAAACTTGGACAGGGCGGTATTGGCCCCGACTTCACTGGCAAAGTCCGGATTGATGGCGCCGGAGAGGGAGGTATGCAGGATGACGTGCATGTTCTTATAGCGTGCACTTTCACGCAGAGTATTGGTGAGGGTATATCCATCCATTTCCGGCATTTCGATATCCGAAACCACGACCGGGATCTGGCTGGACACATCAATGCCCTCTTCCGCCCATTGATTGAGTAACTCCAGCGCCTCTTTCCCATCACGAGTCGTGATCGCCGTCAGTCCCAGCTTCTCAAGGACCTCGGCAACGTGTTTGCGGGCGATGGATGAATCATCAACCACCAGGACTTGTGAGCCGCGCATGACTTCGGGGATGTCGGAATCCGAGACACTGGTCTCATGATTGAAACGCGGGGTCACGGTTTCGCTCAATATCTTCTCCACATCCAGCACCTGGACAAGCAGGCCATCAATCTTGGCAACACCACTGATATAGGCATGCGAGGAAGAACCCTTGGGTGGGCGCTGGATTTCGGCCCAGTCCAGGACGATGATGCGGTCAATGTCCGAGACCCAGAAGCCGACACTGGTGCGGTTGAATTCGGTCACGATCACCGAACCTTCACTGACCTTCATCTCATCTCCAATCATGGAACGCTTGCCGATGGCGCGTGCCATATCGATGATGGTGAGGGATTCACCACGAAAATGTGCAACACCGAGCACCGTCGAATGAGATTCCGGGAGTTGGGTCAGGGGGGGACAGGTAACCACCTCCTTGACCTTGAGCACGTTAATACCAAATCGCTGGGTCCCACCAAGCCCGAACATCAATAGTTCGAGACGTTCTTCCAATGCGCGTGAGCTGGTCCTAGCCACAATGTGCCCTCTTTATATGTATGATCGTTGATGGGTGTATCGGCCAGTATAGAGCCAGACTGAAGTAATCACGAGGTACTGTAGCGTTGTCTGCGCCCCATATTCGATGCGATAATGTAAAAATATCGTGAAAATCACATCTCTGGCTGAACGATGATTCGATCAGAACTCCCGGTCGTGGGCTTTGCAGCCTATAGCGGCACTGGCAAGACAACCCTGCTGGAACAACTTATCCCCCTGCTGACCAGCGGCGGGGTCCGCCTGGCGATGATCAAGCATGCCCACCATGAGTTTGATATCGATCAGCCAGGTAAGGATTCTTATCGTCTGCGAAAGGCCGGTGCCCAGCAAATGCTAATCGCCTCGTCCAAACGCTGGGCCCTGATGCACGAACACCCACGGGAAACCGAGGCCGACCTGCAGTATTGCCTGGAGCGGCTGGATACTCGACAGCTCGATCTGATTATGGTCGAGGGTTTCAAGTCGGAGGACTTCCCCAAGATTGAGCTTCACCGACCCAGCCTGGGCAAGGATCTGATTTATCCGCAGGATGAGAATATCGTGGCCATCGCCAGCGATCAGGAGATAGAGCTCGAACGCCAGATCCCGCTTCTGGACCTTAATGTTCCCGCCTCCATTGCCAATTTTATCTTCGCCCACTTTCTCGGCAGAAGCCTCGCCTAACGTACAGGTATACGAATAATGAGCAAGACTGTTAACACCGACCCTTCATGCATGGATGATTTCGATCCCAATTCCGTGCGCGTGCAACAAGCCCTGGCACGTATCGATGAAACCATAGGCACCATAGAAGGCTTTGAAAGTGTCGCCATACGCAGCGCCCTGGGGCGAACCCTGGCCATGGATGTGCTCTCCCCCATCAATGTGCCATCCCACACCAACTCGGCCATGGATGGCTATGCCGTCCGTTCACAGGACCTGCCTCAGTCCGATACCGGCACATTGACCGTAGTCGGAACGGCCTTTGCCGGCCACCCGCTGGAACAGGCCATTGGGCCGGGACAATGCGCTCGCATCATGACCGGCGCCATGATGCCCGAGGGCGCCGACACGGTGATCATGCAGGAGCACGTCGAGCGTGAGGACGACCGCGTCACCGTCGATGCGCGACATCAGCCAGGCCAGAATGTGCGCCAGGTGGGCGAAGACCTGTCGGTGGGTCAGATTGTCCTGCACAGCGGCCGACGCATCATACCGGCCGATTTAGGCCTGCTGGCCTCTCTCGGCGTGGCCGAGGTCAGGGTCATGCGTCGACCTCGTGTTGCCTTCTTCTCCACTGGTGATGAATTGCGTTCCATCGGCCAGCCACTGGCATCCGGCCAAATCTACGACTCCAATCGTTATACCCTCTTCGGCATGCTGACCGAGCTGGGGGTGGAGATCATGGACATGGGGGTTATCCCGGACGACCGCGAACAGATCGAACAGGCCTTTCGATATGCCGCCGAAAACGCCGACGCCTTTATTACCACCGGTGGTGTCAGTGTCGGCGAGGCCGACTACGTCAAGGAAACCCTGGATAGACTCGGCAAGGTGGATTTCTGGAAAATCGCCATGAAACCGGGACGGCCACTGGCCTTCGGCGAGGTCAAGGGCGCCTACTTCTTCGGTCTGCCGGGCAATCCGGTCTCATCCATGGTGACCTTCTACCAGTTCGTGCTGCCTGCACTCAAGCGCCTCATGGGACAGACCGATGTCGAGCCGGTACGGATCCCGGTCCGCTGTGCCTCGTCACTGAAAAAGCGTGCGGGGCGCATGGAATATCAACGCGGCATTCTCGAGACCTCGGAAGACGGTAGCATGGTGGTGCGTTCCACCGGCCACCAGGGCTCACATATCCTGAGCTCCATGAGCGAGGCCAACTGTTTCATTGTCCTGCCACTGGAAAACGATGGTGTGAAACCGGGCGATGTCGTGGAGGTGCAGCCCTTCTACGGCTTGATCTAACCGGGCTCCGACTCGCGCCGCCATACCGGCGGTGCGCCATGACTCTTTTCGATATCCGCCAGTCGCGCATCATGCGCCGCCAGTTCTTCGTGATCGGCGTAGATCACCTTCAATCTGGGGCGTTTGAAATCGAGCCGTCGAATGACCTCGCCGTTCGACGCCCCCTCTTCCATTCCAGCCTCTAGCGACAGGGCGGTCTGTCCCCCGGTCATGGCCAGGTAGACATCCGCGAGGATCTCCGAATCGAGCAACGCACCATGCAGTTCACGATTGGAGTTGTCGACATCGTAACGCTTGCACAGGGCATCAAGGTTATTCTTCTGGCCCGGGTGCAGTTTGCGCGCCATGGTCAGCGTGTCGAGGATGCTACAGTGGTCTTGCAGTCGTCCCCAGTCACCACCGAGCTGTGACAATTCGTGATTGATGAAGCCAACATCAAATGGGGCATTGTGGATGATGAGCTCGGCATCGCGCACAAAATCGAGAAACTCCTCGACCACATCGGCAAAACGAGGTTTGTCGGCGAGAAACTCGTTGGTGATGCCGTGGACCTCGATGGCGCCGGCATCAATCATGCGATCCGGCTGCAGGTATTGATGGAAGGTCTTACCGGTCAGGCGTCGCTTTTCCATCTCGACACAGCCGATCTCGATTATCCGGTGTCCTTCGGAGGGCTCCAGGCCCGTGGTTTCGGTATCCAGTACGACTTGCCGCATCAGGCTTTCCCCAACATTTCATCAATACCCTTATTGGCCAGTTGATCCGCGCGCTCGTTTTCAGGGTGCCCCGCGTGCCCCTTTACCCAGGCCCAGCTAATATCGTGGTGTTGTATGGCCTCGTCCAGGCGCTGCCACAGATCCTTGTTCTTCACCGGTTGTTTCGAGGCGGTCTTCCAGCCGCGTTTTTTCCAGTTTGCGATCCACTCGGTGATGCCTTTCTTGACGTATTCCGAATCGGTTGTCAGTTCAATGGTGCAACTGCGGGTAAGTGACTCAAGGGCGACGATGGCTGCCATCAACTCCATGCGATTGTTGGTGGTCTCAGGCTCGCCGCCGTAGAGCTCTTTTTCCACCTCGCCATAACGCAAGAGGGCCCCCCATCCTCCCGGCCCGGGGTTGCCACGACAAGCTCCATCTGTATATATTTCAACTAGTTGCGACAACTACTTAATCCTATTTCAAACTAATAAGCTGGCTCAATCATACACCCTCAGGACTCGCTGAGGCCAATGCCTATGACTCGCTTTGCGCGTCGTGGCATGCGCAGTGGTGTCATCGCCTCGACCCGTTTGCGCGCCAGGATATAGTAGGCCGCCCCCATCCATGGCAACAGTCGCTGCCCACCGCGCTCCATGAAGGCGAGGCGTTGCGAGAGTGCATCATTGACCAGGAGTGGTCGATATTGAAAGCAGGCTGTATCCAGCACCTCGAACCCGAGCAGGGTCAACCAGTCCTGTAGGCGATAGCGGCTGAGATAACGGCCTCGCCAGGGCACGTGCTGGAACCAGCGCTGAAGCCAGCGTTGCAGTTGCAGGTGACTCCACGGATTGAAGCCATAGATCAGGACATGACCGTCGGGAATGAGACTTCGGTCCACCTCGCGCAGGATGTTGTGGGGTTGACGACTGAATTCCAGGACATGTGGCATGACGATCAGATCGATGGACTCGTTCTTCAGCGGGAGCGCCTCGGCCAGCGTCGCGACATCGCCTGGATCGCGTGATTCGGGCAGTGAGAGTCGAAGTGAATGTTTGATGGGTGATTCGGCGTAGGCCTCCTCTGCAAAGAGATCACCCAGTTGTACCCGGTGGTATCCAAACAGGGTCGGCAGGTGTCGCTTGAGTATGTCGAGCTCCTCCTGCATCAGCAGGTGAGCGGCCGGCCTATGAAACCACTCCATATCGAGAACGCACTCCGTCTTGGGGATCGTGTTGCGACGATTGACCCTCTACCGGGGTCCTGTCAAGATCAACATATGTTGACCATAAATGCCATTCCCGCGTTTGAAGACAATTATATCTGGGCCCTGACCATCGAGGGCGGCGAGCTTGCCGCCGTCGTTGATCCGGGGGATGCCGATCCGGTCATCGAGTATCTCGATAAACATGGACTGAAGCTTGGTGCCATTCTTATTACCCATCACCACGGCGACCATACCGGCGGCATCCGGGAATTACTGCATCACTATGGCGAGCTGCCCGTCTATGGGCCTGCGGGCGAGCGCATTCCTGCCCTGACTCATGCCCTTAAGGAAGATGACACCGTCACCCTGGAGGACCTGCACGCAAGCTTCAGGGTCATCGACGCACCGGGGCACACGCGTGGTCATATCCTCTACCATGGCGAGGGGCTCCTGTTTTGCGGTGATACCCTGTTTGCCGGCGGCTGCGGCCGTCTCTTTGAAGGCACGCCCGAGCAGATGTACAACTCTCTGAGCAAGATAGAGGCCCTGCCCGACAGCACCCTGGTCTATTGCGCCCACGAATATACCGAGGCCAACCTGGGCTTTGCCGAAATTGCAGAGCCGGATAACCAGGCCCTGCACCAACGGATTGCCGAGACCCGACGCCTGCGTGCCCAGGGTGAGGCGACCGTCCCCTCCCTACTGGCTCTTGAAAAGGCCACCAACCCCTTCCTGCGCAGTCATCAGCCCGAGCTTATCGAAGCGGCCGAGGGCTTTGCCGGGCATTCGCTGAATTCACCGGCAGAAGTATTTGCCACGGTCCGGCACTGGAAAGATAGCCTGGACTAATGCTTTCAACTTCTTGACCGACATTAATAATATCCCATAACATTCTGAAAATGATGAATAAAGAAAAAACAAGAATAATCACGACGTTTGCCCTGCTCGCGGCCATGCTGACAGGCTGCGCCACCCTGGAGGCGCCGGTTGAACTGCCCGATGAAGCGCTGGCACTGGGCCCCGTGCAGGCCGATCCACATTTGGTCTCGGAGGCAGCGGACGATTACGACATCTGGACACGCGTCCGCGAAGGCTACGGACTCATTGGGCGCACCCATCCCGGGGTGGAGGCCGACATTAGATGGTATGCACGCCACCAGAAATACCTAGACCGGGTCGCCGAACGCGCCGAAAACTACCTGTTCTTTATTCTTGAAGAGGTGGAAAAACGTGGCATGCCCACCGAGATGGCGCTGCTGCCGGTGGTCGAAAGTGCCTTTCACCCCTTTGCCTATTCCCACGGCCGTGCCGCCGGGATCTGGCAGTTTATCCCCTATACCGGACGCCGCTACGGTATGAAGCAGGACTGGTGGTACGACGGCCGCCGTGACATCTATGCCTCCACCCATGGCGCCCTCAACTACCTCACCGATCTACATCGTCGCTTGGGCGGAGACTGGCTGCTGGCCCTGGCCGCCTATAACTCCGGGGAAGGCAATGTACGCAAGGCCCTGCGTCGAGCTGCTCGTGCCGGCCGGGGTTCCGATTTCTGGTCCATACGGCGATACCTGCCGCGCGAAACGCGTGGCTACGTGCCCAAGCTGCTGGCGATCTCCGCCATCGTCCTCGAGCCGGACGCCCATGGCGTCAGCCTGCTTTCGATCCCCGATCGACCGGTCATCACCAAGGTAGATATCGACTCTCAGATCGATCTGGCACTGGTCTCAGACCTCGCCGATCTTCCCCTCGAAGAGGTCTACCGCATCAATCCAGGCTTCAACCGCTGGGCCACCTCGCCCAATGGGCCGCATTACATCATGCTGCCCATCGACAATGCGGAGGTCTTTCAGGCCAACCTGGTGGACGTCCCGGCCAATCAATGGGTGCGCTGGAAGCGTTATCGCATTCGCTCAGGCGACAGCCTGGAGTTGATCGCACAACGTCACCACACTACCGTCTCGGAATTGCGCAAGGTCAATCGTATTCGAGGTCATACCATCCGCGCCGGCCATCACTTGATCATTCCGGTGGCCTCACAACACTATCGCGATTATGGCCTCACTGCCGACGCACGCCGCGCAAAGAAGCAGCACCGTCCACGCAATGGAGAAAAAATCGTTCACCTCGTGCGCGCCGGCGACACCCTGTGGGACCTGGCCCGCAAGCACAAGATCAGTGTCTACAAGCTGGCCAAGTGGAACTCCATGGCACCGCGTGATCCCCTGGTGACCGGCCAACGTATCGTGATCTGGTCCCAGCTGGGTAAACAGGCGGCCATCGATCCGCGTAATTTCCGTATACCCGTAGAAGGCGCCAACTCGCGTCGCATCCGTTACTCGGTTCGCAACGGCGACTCACTCTCCCGTATCTCGGCCAAGTTTAACGTTAGCGTGAGTCAGTTACTGCGCTGGAACAGTCGCCTCAAGGGCCAGAAATACCTTCAACCCGGCCAGCGTCTGACGCTTTATGTCAATCCCGCCAGTCAATCTAGTTGAGCACTTGTTGGCAGACGGCTAGCTGATTCTGGGTACCGCATCCAGCAGCCGCTGGGTGTAGTCCTGGCTCGGGTTTCGAATCAACTCGGCGGTCTTTCCCCGCTCCACGATCCGACCTTCGTGCATCACCGCCATGTCGTCACTGAGATATTCCACCACACCGATGTTGTGGGTGATGAATAGCAGGGCCAGCTCGCGTTCGTCACGCAAGGCCAACAGCAGTTGCAGGATCTCAGCCTGGACCGACACATCAAGGGCACTGGTGATCTCATCGCAGATGATAAAGCTGGGGTCCAGACACAGGGCACGCGCAATACCGATACGTTGACGCTGTCCGCCTGAGAACTGGTGTGGATAACGCCACAGGTAATCACGCCTTAACTGGACCTGCTCCAGGACCTCGCCTGCACGCTCGAGACGTTCTTCCCGATTCATCCCGATACCATGAACGCCCATGGGCTCGGTTAGGGCACTGGCGATGGTCAGGCGCGGATTGAGGGATGACATCGGGTCCTGGAACACCACCTGCATCTGGCGCCGATAGGGTTGCATGGCCTTACGCGTCAGCCGGGTAATGTCCGTGTTGAGGAATTTAACCGAGCCCGAGGTGGGTTCGGTCAATCTCAGTATGGCGCGACCCAGGGTTGTCTTACCACAACCCGATTCACCCACCAGGGCCATGATTTGTCCGGCCTGGATATTCATATCGACACCGTCGACGGCGCGAATGGAATCTACCGTGCGTCGCAACAGGCCTTTCTTGATGGGAAAGTGAACATTAAGCCCCTCAACCTGGATCACCGTACGGGGCTCTGGGGTATGCTGACGCGCGGGTTTGACCAGGTTTTCGGGTAAGGAACCCAGAAGCCTTCGGGTATAGTCATGGGTCGGTTGCCGGATCATTTGTCGGGTCTCCCCGGTCTCCACAATCCTGCCCTCTTTCATCACCGCCAGACGATGACCCATCTGCGCTACCACGCCGAAATCATGGGTGATGAAGAGGATCCCCATGCCGTTCTTCTCCTGCAGGTTTTTCATTAGACGCAGGATCTCCGCCTGCACGGTCACGTCCAGTGCCGTGGTGGGCTCATCGGCGATCAACAGATCAGGCTCGCAGGCCATGGCCATGGCAATCATGGCCCGTTGACGTTGGCCCCCGGAAAGGCGGTGAGGATACTCATCGATACGCTGCTCGGGATGTGGGATCTGTACCTGGCGCAGGGCCTCGATGGCGCGCTTGCGGGCCTCAGTCTCGGACATATCGGGCCAGTGCAGGAGCAGGGCCTCGATGATCTGATCACCGATGGTAAAGACCGGGTTGAGGGAGGTCATGGGCTCCTGAAAGATCATGGCGATGCGTGCGCCGCGGATCTGTTGCAGTGTGTCAGATCCCGCCTGCAGGATATCGACCTGTTCCCTCTGCTGCGAGTTGGCATGCCGATGCTCAAACAGGATCTCTCCGCCGGGATGGGAGCTGATATCGGCTGGTAACAACTGCATGATGGAAAGCGCGGTCACCGACTTGCCGCTACCGGACTCACCGACCAGACAGAAGGTCTCTCCCCGTTCGATGGAAAAGCTCACCCCTTGCACCGCATCGATCGCGTCATCGCCTGTCTGCAAGCGGGTACACAGGTTTTTGACCTCCAGCAGCACCTCAACCCCCCCGCTTCAAGTACGGGTCGATGGCATCGCGCAAGGCCTCACCCATGAGGTTGTAGGCAAACACCGTGAGGAAGATAGCCCCTCCCGGAAAGGCCGCCATCCACCAGTAAAAAGATGAAGACTGAACGGCCTGGTTCAACATCTGGCCCCATGAGGGTTCGTCCACCAGGCCCAGGCCGAGGAAACTGAGGACCGCCTCGGCCAGAATGGCAGAGGCCACGCCAAAGCTGGCGGCCACCAGGATCGGGGCAATGCCATTGGGCAGCATGTGCCGAAACAGTATGGATCGCAGCGGTAAACCGCCTGCCACCGCAGCCTGGACATAATCCTGTTGTCGTAGGCGCAGGAATTCGGCCCGAATATAGCGGGCATAACTCGACCAGCTCGTGATACCGATAATGACCATCATGATGTAGAGACTGCGGCCGAAGAAGGCGACAAAGGTCAGCAACAGGAACAAGGTGGGAACGGCCTCGAATATCTCCACCAGGCGCATCCCGATCATGTCCACCCAACCGGAAAAGTAACCCATCAGGCCACCGATGATGACACCGATAAACATGGCGATCCCCGTAGCGACAAAGCCGATCCCAAGGGCAATACGGGAAGCATGAATCATGCGGCTAAAGAGATCCGCGCCATTGGCCTCGGTTCCGAACAGGTGCAGGCGTGCCTCGCTCTCAAACGGGGCCTCCAGTCCGGTATCACCACTATCACGCAAATAGTCACGCGGAGAGTAAGGGATCGGGGTGTGAAGTACCCAATCATACTCCCCTGCCCGCTCGGCATTGCGATACTGCTCATAGACTGCCAGCTCCGGAGGCTTGATGAACAGGTTGGCCAGCACGGTAAGGATCAACAGGCTGGCGAAGGCAAGCCATCCACGCCGGGCACGGCTCAGACGCTTGAGCATAAAGATGATGAGGCTGATAAAAAAGCCAAGTATGAGCACCACATCTGCAGCCGTGAGGTAGTTCAGCAGCGGGCTTGAAAGCTCGCCCTCCTGGCTGAGCAATAATGGGTGACTGTTGGCGATAAAGGGTGCAAAAACGGCGAAGAAGACCAGCACTGCCACCCAGGCGATGCCAATGCGTGCACTCAGCCGAACGAAGGTATCGCGCACCACGCGACGAAAGTAACTTTGCTCGAGATCCACGTGTTCAGTCATAGCTCACCCGAGGATCCACCAGGGCATAGAAGATATCCGCAATGATATAGCTGACCAGCGTCAGCAGCCCCGATATCAGGGTAATGGAGAGCACCATTTCCCGGTCACGTCCCTGCACCGCTTCGACGGCGAGTTTGCCCATTCCATCGATACTGAAGATAGCTTCGATGATCACTGAGCCCGCCAACAGGCTGGGTAACAGCGTGGCCGATACCGTGATGAGGGGGATCAGGCTGTTACGAAAGACATGCTGCCAAAGCACATCCCGCTCACTCACCCCCTTGGCCAGGGCTGTGCGGGCATAATCGGCCTGCAGGTTTTCCAGTACCGAGGTTCGTGTCAATTTTGCGAGGAAGGCAAATCCACCATAGGTAAAACAAAGCAAGGGCAAGACCAGATGCCAGAGACGATCGAACAGAAATCCGCGTACAAATTCACCCTGCATCCAGTGAAATGCCAGTACGACACCCAGGGTCAGACCCATGACGCCCATCGTCGCCGTGCGCAATGCAGTAAACTGGGTGAAGCCGATGACGCCGCTGATCAGGCCGACGAATACCATAAGAAACAGGTAAGTGGCGAAACTGGTATCCCCCGCGATTGCCGAGCCCATTAGGTAGCCCAGCCCCATCCCCAGGATTGCCATCAGGCCGGTCCGCCAGACCTGCCCCAGACGGACACTGAGCTGGGAAAATAGAACGACGAATACGGCCATCAATGCAAACAGCAACAGAATATCGGTCCAGTTACTCCAGTGCGGCAGGAAGGTCATGTCCAGGGCCTCACGCTCGCTCAGGCCGGCGGTGGGAAACCAATGCCAGTACTGCTCACTGGCAAAGAAGCCGATCAGCAAGACCCCGGCCAACATCGTTGGGATGGACCACAGCGCCATCATGCCGACACTGGTACCGGTATCAAACAGTTTGCCACGGTGCGTCGCGGCATAGACCCCGATGACGATAGAGACAAGATAGATGATGGGAATGGATAGCACGTTCAGCAACAGGGTAATCGGCACCCGTTCGGCGAGCAGATCCGAGACATCGCGCCCATAGAGAAAGCTTTGTCCCAGGTCCGAACCCTTGAATCCGAAGTTTTCAAACTCATTGTCTGCATTGAGCGTAAAGCCGATCGGAGAGATGTTGTTGAGCCATCTGAGATACTGGATGGGGGCCGGCTGGTCCAGTCCATAGCGACGGTTGTAGTATTCCTCCATCGCCTTTTTGACCTCGGGCTCCAGGCTTTGGCCCTCGATCAGGCTTTGTGCGCTAATGCCGCCCGGCGCAGCGGCCATGACAGCAAATACGACGACTGTGATCCCCAACAAGGTTGGGAACATCAACAAGAGCCTTCGTAATAGATAGGTATGCATGCTAGCGCGTGTACTTATGCATCTCGGCCGGTACGTACCACTCCATGGGCGGAGTGATATTGAGTCCCAAACGGGTAACTTCAAGATTGTGCAGGCGTCTGTCCGCAAAAAGCAGCGATTTTCTGCGCATCATGAAGGTATAGGGCTGATCCTCATAGAGGATGGCCTCGGCCTTGCGCCACAGGGGCATGCGCTTCTCTTCGTCGACCGTAGAACGGGCCTGCTCGATGATCTTGTCCAGTTCTGGATTGGAATAGTTGACGAAGTTATCGCCATTGTCGTCTATCTGGTCGCTGTGCAGCATTTGGTAGATGTCGGTCTCGACCGTGGAGGTCCAGGCCAGCGTAATGGCATCAAAGTCACGGCGCTTGATGAGATCGAGCATGACCGGCCATTCACTGGGCTTGGGTTTGAGCTTAATGCCTGCACGGGCATACAGGTCCTTGAGATACAGCACCATACGCTTGGAATCCTCACTGCCCTGAAAGAACACCAACTCGAACTCAAATGGCTGACCGGCTTCATTTTCCAGGACGCCATTGCCGTCGCGGTCCATGAATCCAGCCTTGGCGAGAAGTTTCCTGGCCTTGTCGAGGTCATAAGGCCTGGGTGTGATGTTGGGGTTATGTTGCTTGCTACGCGGATTGAAGGGGCTGACGGCAATTTCCGCATAGCCCAGGTTTATCTCCTCGATTACGCTTTCGCGATCGGTAAGATAGGTCATGGCCTGCCGTACTCGCTTGTCGGCAAACAGGGTTTGCTTTTCATTGCGCTTCTGATTCCAGCCGAGATAGGAGTAGCTCGCCACCGGGTTCATGTATTCCAAATGACGGGTCCGGGCCATGAGCTCCTGATCCTGAAGCAAGTCCTGATACTCTCGCGGACGCGCCCCATAGAGATCGATATCGCTGTTACGGAAAGTGGTAAGGCGGGCGCTGTCATTTTGAATAACCTTCCACACGATACGGTCGAAGCTGGGGGTAATGGGGCCCCAGTAGCGGGGATTACGTTCGAGCTCGACCACACCGGCATCCGGTGTCCAGCCCTTCGGATCGGAAAGGCGATATGGCCCCGAACCCATCAACAGGCCCTTGGACTGGTTATAGCTCTCGGGGTTTGCCACATAGGATTGGTAAAAGTGCTTGGGCAGGATCTTCATAGAGCCCACCAGAGACAGGGAATTGAAATACGGCTCTTTGAGTTTAAACACCACGGTATATTCGTCGATGGCCTTTACACTCTCGATTTTCTGCAAGTAGGCACGTAGCCCCGGCGCATCGATGCGAGGATTCATGACCATGTCATAGCTGAACACGACGTCCTCGGCCGTGAGTGGCTGGCCGTCGGAGAACTTGACGTCGCGTCTCAAGCTGAAGGTGAACGTCAGGCCATTCTTGCTCGTGGTCCAGCTTCGTGCCAACAGGCCAACGTATTCCAGAGTCTCGGGATCACGCGTCAGCAGGGACTCGAGCACATACTCCTGTATGTCAGAGGCGTAGGCATCGGTGGAGACAATCGGGCTGAGGGTTTTTAAGGAGTTCCCCAGGGCCTGAACCAGCCAGTCACCCTCCTGATATCCAGGGAGACGAGTGGAGGCATGGGCCCGCTCAAAGGCCTCGGGAATTTCTTCGCTTGCACTTGTTCCATCCGCCAGGCTCACACCGCTTCGCACGCGTTGATCCAGAGAACGAATGAGCCCTCTCAGACTACGGATATCACCGGCCTGTTCCTGCATGACCCGTTGCATTTCCGCCATTTTCTGCCACTGCCTGTCGACCATGTACATGGCCAGGATCAACATCAGAATGATGACCGAGAAAATGCCGTACTGAATGAGATCTTTGGATGTGGTTGAGTTACGTTCCATTTACACCGTCATTGTGGTTGTCGAGAGTCGTTGTTCTGCCCATCATAGCCCAGAGCGACCCCTGCGCTCCAGCCTGTCAAATACCTCTGTCATTGATTCTAATGGTAAAACCTCGTAGTGTGTATGTGTTACACATGGACCTAGTCCATGAACGTATATTCCTGTTGTAAATAGAGGAGCTAGAGATGGGTTTTCTCGACGGGAAACGCGCCCTGATCGTGGGGCTTGCCAGTAACCGCTCCATCGCCTGGGGTATCGCCCAGGCTATGCACAGAGAAGGCGCTGAACTCGCCTTCACCTATCAGAATGAAAAACTTCAGGGCCGCGTAGAAAAAATGGCGGCCGAGCTTGATTCGGAAATTACCCTCCCCTGTGATGTCGCCAGTGATAAGCAAATCGAAACCGTCTTCGATCGCCTGGACGACTTCTGGGACAGCCTGGACATCATTGTACATTCCGTCGGATTTGCCCCACGCAATGAGCTAGATGGCGACTATCTCGATGCCGTTACCCGCGAGGGATTTCAGATTGCCCATGACATTAGTTCATATAGCTTTGCCGCGCTGGCCAAGGCCGGCCGCAATATGATGGAGGGTCAAAACGGCGCACTCTTGACCCTTAGCTATATCGGTGCCGACAGGGCCATACCAAACTACAATGTCATGGGGCTGGCCAAGGCCAGCCTTGAAGCCAATGTCCGTTATATGGCCGATTCCCTTGGTCCCGATGGTATACGTGTGAACTCTATATCTGCAGGCCCAATCAAGACCCTGGCCGCGGCAGGCATTGGCGATTTCCGTAATATTCTAAGTTTCGTAGAAGAAAATGCCCCGCTACGCAAAAATGTCAGTATCGAAGAAGTAGGAAATACCGCTGCCTTTCTCTGTTCCGATATGGCGTCCGGTATTACCGGGCAAAATATATATGTAGATGCCGGATTCAACATCACTGGCATGGCCGGTTACAAGAAATAGCAAGGCCTAAATACGACACCCGCCCTTGGTGCCGAATGCCGCCTTCTCTTCAAATACTCTGTGAGTACAGGGAATGTATAAAGCCCACTGGATATGGAAACTCCTGCTTCTACTGATGTCATCGCTCGCCCTGCCCAGCAATGCGGAAACAATTCATATTGGTTTACGTGCACACCAAGGTGTTGAAAAAGGCATCATACAATGGCAACCGACGGCAGAATACTTGAGCCGCGCAATCCCTGAACATGAATTTATCATGTACCCCTATGAAAGTATTTCGGAATTAAATAGTGCGGCTGGGAAAGGTATATTTGACTTCGTCATTACCAATCCTTCCTCGTATATTGAGATGGAGGTCAAGTACGGTGCCAGCCGAATACTAACATTGCAAAACCTCAGACAAGGTAAGCCCTACTCACAGTTTGGCTCTGTCATTTTTACCCGCCACGATCGAGATGATATCAACACTATCAAAGACATTAAGGGGAAACACTTTATGTCGGTCTCAAAAAGTGCGTTTGGCGGCTGGAGAATGGCCTGGAAGGAGATGCTTGAACAGGGTGTCGATCCGTATCGAGATTTCGAGAGCATAAGATATGGCAGAGGTCTTCAACAGAATGTGGTATATGCTGTATTAGCTGGAGAGGTGGATGCCGGCTCGGTGCGCACTGACATGCTCGAAGGCATGGCGAAAGAAGGTGAAATCAACCTAAGTGACATTAAAATACTAAATGCAAAAGATATTCCTGAGTTTCCATTTCATCTTAGTACTCGTTTATATCCAGAATGGCCATTGGCCAAATTTCGCCATACCTCAACTCAGCTTTCACAAAGGGTTGCCATAGCATTAATGTCGATGCCCAGCATTGATGTTGCCGCGATCGCTGGCGACTATTATGGATGGACTGTACCACTGGATTACCAGCCTGTTCACGAGCTTCTGAAAGACCTAAAGGTTGCACCTTATGAGGACTATGGTGAGGTAAGCTTCTACCAAACCCTATTGACATACTGGTATGTATATCTGTTTCTGATTCTGATGCTTTCTATTGCCGGCTACACGGCATTGAAATTTAACACAATCAACCGTCGTCTTAATCAAGCTACCCAGCAGTTAACCAGCAGCAAGAATGAACTCGAAATGAGAGTGCAGGAAAGGACACGAGAACTGGAAGAGGCCCTCATAATTGCGGAAAATGCCAACAAGGCAAAGACTGAATTTCTATCGCGCATGAGTCATGAGCTAAGGACACCAATGAATGCAATACTCGGTTTTGCCGAACTAATGGCAGTGAATAATAAGGACAATCTCTCTGCCGAAAATGCTGACAATTTGAATGAGATACGCCAGGCAGGACAACATTTATTAGCACTTATCAATGAGGTCCTTCAAATCGCCCGTATTGAAGCCGGAAAACAGGAGTTTGAGTATAGCAATATTGATCTAGAATCGCTCATTGAGAGCTGCTTGAGGATTGTACAACCTTTGGCAATAACCAGGAAGATACAAATAGAGAAGGACATAATCCCAGTCGCTCTAGTCTCTGATGAAACCAGAGTAAAACAAGTAATCATTAACTTGCTTGCCAATGCCATTAAATATAATTACTCACAAGGCCTGGTGACAGTTGAATGCCGAAAGCTCAACAAAACATTTGCTTTAATCAGGATCAGTAATACCGGTCCAGGAATTCAGGCTGCGGACATTACTAAAATTTTTGAGCCGTTCGAGCGTCTTCGTGACAACACAGAGACAGATGGCACTGGGATAGGACTGACAGTATGCAAACAAATAGTAGAGGCCATGGGCGGCAGCATAAGCGTCACGAGTGAGGAAAATGGTATCACCGTATTCTCAATACAGCTTAGGCTGAAGCCGGAGAAGACTCACTAGAAAGCCTTTTTCTCCAGTATACCCTTTTCGCCTTCTAGTTTTCCGATTATTACCGCACCGCATGAATCTGAAAACACATTCACCGATGTGCGCATCATATCGAGCACCCGATCTACAGCAAGAATAAGGCCGATTGCTTCGGCAGGCAGCCCGATGGCCGCGAGTATGATACTAATAGCGACGAGGCTAGCTGCCGGAATACCCGCAACCCCAATTGAGGTCAACAGTGCAACAAGCACAATGGTGAACTGAGTTGCAAAGCTGAGTTCGATTCCGTATGCCTGGGCAATGAACATGGCAGCAACGCATTCATAAAGTGCGGTACCGTCCATATTGACTGTTGCCCCCAGCGGAAGAACAAAAGAGCTTGTGCGGTTTGATACGCCAGCATTTTTTTCGACACAGTCCATTGTCAAAGGAAGAGTAGCCGATGAAGAACTGGTCGAAAAGGCCGTCAACAAGGCCGGCAGCATTGCACGGAAGTGGTCAAGGGGATTAACACCAGCCACGAACCTCAGCAGAAGGGGCAAGGTTATAAACAAGTGTGCGGCCAAAGCCAGCACAACAGAAAGAAAGAACCAAGCCAGCGGTTCGAAGGCTGCAAGCCCGGTCGTGGCGACTACCTTGGCAACCAGTGCAAATACACCGACTGGTGCAAACTTCATCACCAGATTGGTGATGAGCATCATCACATTGAACGTACCTTGCCAGAAATTATAGAGGCTTTCAGAATATTCATCCCCAACCTTGCTAAGGAAGAAGCCAAACAATAGGCTAAAAAATATCAAGCCCAGCATCTGTCCATCGGCCGCAGCCGCTACAATATTTGTCGGTATCATACGTAAAAAGATATCGACGATATCACCCGTACCTTTTCCCTCTACTTTCTCCGTGACGCTGGAGACATCGCTATCGAGCCCGATTATATCTTTGGCTGCCTCGCCATCTACGGTTCCGGGGGATATTGCATTAACGATGATAAGACCAATTAATATGG
>JABURT010000098.1 GCA_014762495.1 Gammaproteobacteria bacterium
CCCTGATATGGTATCAGGGACCTTCTATAGTGCTGATGGCTAACTAGGACTTTCTCTATTTAGAAAGTATAACCAAAGTTTTCCTTGAAACGATCCTTAAATTCATCCATGTCAAAGCTATGGTTTTGCGTGCCATGGTGTTCAATCTTGATACCACCCATGAGCGAAGCGATACGACCGGTGACTTCCCAGTCCAGCCCATTCATCAGGCCATAAAGTAGACCGGCACGATAGGCATCACCACAACCGGTCGGATCCACCGCAGCGCTGATCTTGGCCGCCGGAACCTGGATGGTTTTACCGTCGACATAGATATTGGCACCTTCACCGCCGCGGGTGACGATGAGTGCATCAACCAGCCCAGCCAATTCTTCCAGTGACTTGCCGGTTCGTTCACTCAGCAACTGAGCCTCGTAATCATTGACTGTGACGTAGGTTGCCTGTTCGACGAAACGCAAAAGATCATCACCGTCAAACATGGGCATGCCCTGACCCGGATCGAAGATAAAGGGAATACCTGCCTCGGCGAACTGCGCGGCATGATCGATCATACCCTGACGTCCGTCAGGTGAGACGATACCAATCGTGGCCCCCTTAGCATCCTTCACAAGGTTCTGGTGCGATTCATTCATGGCACCGGGATGGAAAGCGGTGATCTGGTTGTCGTCCATATCGGTTGTGATAAAGGCCTGACCGGTGAAGGCATCATCGATGACCTTGATGTACTCACGGCTGATGCCGTACTTGTCCATCCACTCGGCATAGGGCTCGAAATCGGTACCGACGGTGGCCATGGGCATAGGTTCTCCGCCCAACAGTTTCAGGTTATAGGAGATGTTGCCGGCGCAGCCACCGAATTCTCGACGCATTTCCGGTACCAGGAAGGAAACGTTCAAAATATGCACCTTGTCGGGCAAGATGTGATTCTTAAACTTATCCTGGAACACCATGATGTTGTCGAATGCGTAGGAACCGCAAATCAGTGCTGACATAATTTCTCCCGAGTAATTAAACAGATCCGCACACGTTACCGGGAGAGAGGGAAAAATTCAAGTTGAAGGCGGCCTCGAGGCCGCCTGAAAAAACTGATTAATCCTTTAAAATCACACGTGTAGCGGTATTTACACCGTTGTCATCATAATACCGAACTTCGGCATTCGCATTACCCAGTGATTGCACAATGCTAGATAACTCTTCCATGTTGAGATACTCATCCAGTGCCGTTTCGCGATCATCCTTCATGATCGCAGTGAACGGCACATAAATGGATAAGCCATTAATTGTGATGGTACGTGTAGTCGAATTTACCGTCGAAATCGAACCTACACTTTCCGTTTCACCACCGACAGACTCAAATTCAACCTCGTCGGCAATGAGCACACCGGCGGCATCGAAAACACCTTCAACTTCTATGTATGTGCCCGGTGATAATAGCGATGAGTCACCATTTTCATACTGAGCACTACCAACATTCACACTTTGC
Source organism: Gammaproteobacteria bacterium (assembly GCA_014762495.1). Lineage (GTDB taxonomy): Bacteria > Pseudomonadota > Gammaproteobacteria > Thiohalospirales > Thiohalospiraceae > JABURT01. The sequence continues at coordinate 1,484 of JABURT010000098.1, forward strand.
CCGTTTATAGTGATCAAGCCACCACCGCCGTTCGAGGTAATCACCCCTTCAAGTTCGTATTCCTCGCCATCCGTACCGGCAACGCCAAGCTCTCTCTGTTCCACATCGCTAGCGATGACTGTATTGGGCGTAATGCTGGAGTAACTCCCCTTGACCTTTACATACATTCCGGTAGACGGAGTGAATTCAAGATCAGTTGCAATGGCACTAATATCAACTGTCAATGTGCCGATGGTCAGACTATTGCCTGAGATGGTGTCAATACTGCCCTTGAACTCCACCTCACCGGGATCGGTCCAGATATCCTTAAGCTCAATACGGCGTGCGTAGATTTCACCGTTGCCATTGGAGTAACCACTGACTTCAATCTCATATGTCGTTCCTGAGAGAGGGTCCAGATCGGCTTCGTTAAGTATGACGGCACTATCGGCATTATTGGTATACAGGGTATTACCATCGACATGAACCGTCTGACCTAGAACACTAATCGTATCGCCGGCATCATCAACACTGCTAATGGGGCCCGTCAATTCGTTCTCGTACAGGATGCCCCTCGCAGTACCCGTGATACCGTCTGCATTTATTGAGCCATAGATCCGCACCACCATTCCGACCCGCAATGCGGAAAGATCCGAATAGGTAATACCATTGACCTGAACCTCTTCGATGTTGTCAGTATCAAAGTGGACTCCGTTCACATAGACACTGCCGAACGCGGCGATTGTTCCCCATGATATACCGGTCCCTCCGATCCCACCGCTGGCAAGAGTAACCGGTTCGCAGGAAGAGACCATGAATGCAATCAATAAGATACGCATCATTCGCTTGCTAGTGTCAAAGATATTCATAGGTCCTCTCCTGAGTCCTGATCTTCTTCAAAGTAATACACGGCAACGCCGGCACGTTTTCGTCCGCTACCATTAATCTCTGGGTTGCTATCTCGATCCTGAGTCGATAGCCATTCATTGAGTTCTTCCAACAGTGTTTGCCCCTTCTCTTCAGCCATTTTCTGCAATAGCGGCAGGGCTTCGGCGGGCAGGTTGTCATAGGCCACCTTACGCTGGAACATGGGGGCACCCTTGCCTTGAAGGTTATGATCGATAGTGTCTATGAGATCGGAGACATCGCTGCCCAGTATATGCAGCTTTTCTACCTCACCGGTTTTCGGTATATAGGCACGTGCGTTGAGTTGGATGAGGTCATTATCCAAAATTTCCACCGCCCCGACTCGCTGCAACTCATCAAGTATGGCACGGGCTGGGATATCACCACTGTACTCTTTTACCAATTGCACAAATGAGGATTCTTCTGCATCAAACTTCAGCAGCAAAGGTTCATGTGCTTTATCCAGGAAGCGTTCATCATGTATCCAGCCCGATATAACCCTGGCTGCACGATTATATTCACGATTAACCGGTTGATCGTCTGGGTGCTCAATCTCAAGTTGCTTGCTGACTTCTTTGCGATTGAGGCCGGTAATTACAGATATTCGGGAGACGGTCTGTTTTCGCCCCTCAATGGAGAATTCTTTATCGGCAACATCAACATATACCCACTTGGCCAGATCGGAAAACGCACCGTAGGACACCCCGTTGCGCAATAGTATGCGAATTAGGGGCCGCAGGATGCGTAGGATGGCGGCTATTAGGGCCTTTTTTGGGATGTCTCGATTCATAACAGGAGTCTACCCCAGTCGGATAAACTGAGCACCCTGCCAATGGCAGGGTGCCGGTCTCTTAGTCGTCCAATGAAACGGATGTGATGGTGAAACTACCATCAATATAGGTACCTCTGACTTCTAATTCGAGGTCAAGGCTTGCAGTGCTGTATTGCGCCAGGTCAACCTCAATACCTCCGATGGTAAAACTGGAAGCACCGAGCTGTTCGACGGGACCTTCAAGTTTAAACTCGCCGGTGACGCTACTTTCGTCATCGTCTCGTTCCAGGTATGTTGCCACCAGTCCCTGAGTATCATCGCGGTAGAATTTCACCTCTACCCAGTCGCCATTGCTCAGGTCGCTCAGGCTGAAGTAACGTACCGGGCTCAGGTCACGTTCATCCTTCATCATGGTACTTGAGTTGACCGAAATGGTTTGTCCCAGAATGGTAATGGTATTGTTTACCGTGTCTATCGACTCGACATGGGCATCAATGGAGAAGTCGTCTTCTTTTTCGCTCTCCAGTTCCATTGCAATGAGACGTCCCTCTGCATCCTGGTAGGCATCAACTTCAATCAACATGCCAGCAGTCAATGTATCAAAGGAAAGGCCATCTTCAGTCTCAACCGGTGCAGTAAAGTATATGGTCTGACCATTGATAACAATATAGTCGGTGCCGATCTCGGAAATGGGGCCCTTGATTTCGATCTCCTCACCCTCAGCGAGATCAATATCAATGTCACCATCACTTTCCAGTTCCACCTTCGAGGCAGACATCGTATATCCTGACAGAGGACTAAGTGTTTCGACCTCAACATAAAGACCGTTAGCAAGTGAAGTGCCCTCTAGCTCCATCACAGCCGAGCCATAGTTCACAATAAGGTTACCGATTTCAAAAGTCATGGCGGTATCATTCAGGTTACTAACCAGCCCCTTGACCTCCATCTTCTCACCACTGAAGCTAGCTGCCTTCACTTCGACATAGGTGGCGACGATGTTACCGTCACCACTGGTATAACCGCTGATCTCCACGAGATTACCAGCCGCGATCGAGGCCATATCGGTAATGGTCGAAATTTCTGTTTCAAACATGGTATCGGTAGTCACGGTTACGGTCTGGCCCATTACGTCCAGAGTCCCGGTACCGTCCGCGGCGATACTGGCACTGACCACAACCCCTTCGACGTTATCTGAAAAGGAAATGGAATTGGCAACACCGGAGACACCATCGGCGTTGACACTACCCTGAATAATTACAACATGGCCAACTGCAAGTTCGTCTTCCGTACCACTGACGCCTTCAATCTGAAACTCTGTTCCATTGGTTTCATACTTCACGCCATTGACGTACACACTGCCAAAACCCGTGACCACACCCATGCTTGTACCGGCTGTTCCGATATCGGTGTTGCCATTGCAACCCGCCGCCATGCCCGCGGCGACCAGTACGCTTAAAAGTTTCTTGTTCATCTTCATCATGTATTCCTCTCGCTCTGACTGACGACAGCCAATCGAGTTAGGGATTGGGAAAGACTCGGTATATGACGATTAGACACAACAACAACATGATCAGAAGTGGGATCAGTGATTGCCAATCGTCCTTATCCATTGCTCCGTTCCTCGATTGTCCAATTATATGGGAATAATTTCCCATACCTGTAATTGGGAATATATTCCCAATTTTATTCAAATGCAAGCAAGACGAGGCCATCGCTTGGTCATGCGACGCGTTTATATTCACCCAAAATATCTATAAACCATTGTTTATATTGACTTTAATAGCGGATATGTGCATGGTTCAATGGCGCGATCAGAATTCACCGTCAGGGGGAGTGATGGGCGAGCAGAATGGTAAATAATCGAATTTCGCGATTTTTGTACGTCAATCCATGATCAAGCGGCTCGAGACCATTAGGTGAAGACGGGATGGGAGAGGGTTTGATAACGCCTGGCTTGAGCCCGTATGGAGTTTAACGCGAGGGCTGGCCCGACTGCTTGAAGTACCTTCGTAATACCAGATAGGAGCAGATATCTTCCCTTTTCCGGTGCTTGAAGACTTCTACATAGCGGTGGGCATTGTCTATAATCTCAAGGGCCTTCTCTGGGTGATTATTGTAGTACTCGATCTTTTCCTCGAAATCCGAGCAGTCATCACGCAGTTCAACATAATGGACACCCGGGATTAAAGTGCCTTCCATGAACCATGTCTCGTATTTAGGCCGTGGCATCATACATAGAGAATTCGATGCCATTCCCCATTTTAGATTTGTCGCCACATCAACACCTTCGATGCAGAATAGATATTTGTAATTCAACTGCTCCGTAATACTTAGATATCCTTTTTCCCAGGGCTGGGCTCGATCTCGCTTCGTATAGCCACCAACGTCGCAAGCAGGGTGTTGATAAAATCGTTTCACGAATTCCAGACGATGTGGTTGATGGATGGTTCCACGCCAGACTGCTTTGGGTATCTTATGCTCGAACGCCATCTCGTCTTCGACAAAATTGAAATGTCGACGCTTGTCGAGTTTCATAACAATTGAATTCTGGTTATCGTCACCGATAGGCCGACTTTTCACAATTGTCGGGACAGTGGGAACATGTGTCACATCCCCAAACAAAACTTCAATTTGATTAGTATTGGGGAACATCCTCAGGTATTCGATTAGGTCGAGATAGTAGGTCGTACTGCCGAACTTTTGATCCTTTATCCTTTGGGCGCTCGAAAGATCGAATCGTTCCGGTTTACAGTAATACGCAACTCGCCTTAGCAACTGTTTCTTGTGTGAAAAACTAAGTGTATGAAAGTAATGAAAGCTGCTTCTTTTATATATATGAAGAGGCGTCAGCAGTTTTTTGATCTGGCCCAGATAAAAAAACAGTTTTATGCGTTTCAGGCGATGGAGGAAATGTCTCTGCATTTTGGCAAATTAAAGTTGTCATCTCTCTTTAGCCAAGAGATTACACGCAGGGATGATTGGCGTCCATGTCTCGTGAAATAATCTAGAAATCCACCAGGTAATTACCGCAACCCAGCACTTCAAACCTGCTAATTGTACTAAGATCACTCGCAAAACCTGGCGTAGGCGATAAACGCCCAGATGATAAGGGCAATCAAAAGCGATAGGGATACGGCTGCTGAACCAAAGTCCTTGGCACGGCCTGAGAGTTGGTGGTGCTCGGTACCGATCCGATCCACCACCGCCTCAATGGCTGAATTGATCAGCTCCACCATCAGCACCATGAACAAGCTGCCTATCAGCAGGATATGTTCCACCGCAGTCTGACCCAGCCACACGGCCAAGGGCAGCATCAACAGCACGGCAATGAACTCTAGCCGAAAGGCCTCCTCATACTTCAAGGCCGCACGCAATCCCCTGTAGGAATAGAGAGTGGCCGAGATGATATGGGACAAGCCCTTGCTGCTGGGCTTGTTGACCGGAGGCTCCATGTGATGCCTATTCCGTATCCGGACTCCACTTGAGATTGAGCTCGCGCGCCGCCTTTACATCATCCAGTCGCTTCACCGGCAAGGTGTAAGGTGCACCCTTGACCATGTCCGGATCGGCATCGGCCTCGGCTCGAATCTTGACCATGGTCTCGACGAAACTGTCGAGCGTTTCCATGTCTTCGGTCTCGGTGGGCTCAATGAGCAGGCACTCGGGTACCAGCAACGGGAAGTAGGTGGTCGGTGCATGGTGGCCAAAGTCGAGCAGGCGCTTGGCATAGTCCATGGCAATGACGCCCGTCTCCTTGGCCTCCTTCTTGAGCGTGAGGATGAACTCATGCGTCGCCCGGCGCTCGGGATAGGCCATGTGGAAGCCTTCCTGCTTGAGCCTGGCCATCATGTAGTTGGCATTCAGGGTGGAGTATTCGGAGACGCGGATCATGCCCTCACGGCCCAGCATCCTGGCATAGATATACGCGCGCAGCAGGATTCCGGCGTTACCGGCAAAGGCCGACAGACGACCCATGGACTGCGGACGGTCCTTCTCTGTCAGGAAGCGATACTTGTCGCCCTCCTTCGCCACCATAGGGATGGGTAGGAAGGGGATGAGGCGCTCAGAAACCCCCACCGGACCGGCACCGGGACCACCGCCACCGTGCGGGGTGGAGAAGGTTTTGTGCAGGTTCATGTGGATAACATCAAAGCCCATGTCGCCGGGCTTGACCTTGCCCAGGATGGCGTTGAGGTTGGCGCCATCGTAATAGAGCAGGCCACCGGCCTCGTGCACAATGCGTGCGATTTCGGTGATGCGACGTTCGAACACACCCAGAGTGGAGGGGTTGGTCAGCATGATACCGGCGGTCTGCGGGCCGACGGCTTGTTTCAATGCCTCAAGGTCGACGTCACCCTGCGCATCGGTAGGTATCTCCTTGACCTTGTAACCGCACATGACCGCGGTGGCAGGATTGGTACCGTGGGCCGCGTCGGGCACTAGCACTTCGCTGCGGGCATCGTCGCCACGCGAGTCATGGTAGGCACGGATCATAGCCATGCCGGCGAACTCGCCCTGGGCACCGGCCATGGGTGCCAGCGAGACCTCTTTCATACCGGTGACGTCTTTCAACATCTCCTGCAGGTCGTACATGGAGGCAAGAAAGCCCTGACTCATCTGTTCCGGTGCATGGGGATGGCGGGCGAGAAAGCCCGGCAACATGGCGTACTTGTTGGACCCACGTGGGTTGTACTTCATAGTGCAGGAACCCAGCGGATAGAAGTGGGTGTCGATGGAAAAATTCTTCTGCGACAGCCCGGTATAGTGGCGCACCGCCTGTAACTCCGACACTGCCGGCAACACCGCGCGCTGCTTGCGGCGCAGACCGGCAGGGATGTCGGTGACCTCCACGTCGTTACGCAGGATCTGTGCGGTATTGCTGCGGCCCTCGTGGGAACGTTCGAAAATCAGCATCTTTCTTTACAACCTCTTGTAAAATCGAAGGACTACAATGCAGCCAGCGCGGCATCGTAATCGGGCTCCTGGGCAATCTCGGGCACCAGTTCGGTGTAGGCCACCTGGTTGTTTTCATCCAGCACGACGACCGCGCGCGCCGTAATGCCTGCAAAGGGGCCGTCCTGGATCAATACGCCATAGTCCTTGGCAAAATTCTTACTGCGCATCATGGAGAGCGGTATCACATTCTCCAGCTTCTCACCGGTGCAAAAGCGACCCTGGGCAAAGGGCAGGTCGGCTGAGACGATCAACATGACCACGTCATCGCGACCCTTGGCCGCCTCGTTGAACTTGATGGTCGAGGTGGCACAAACACCGGTGTCCAGGCTGGGCACGATATTGAGCAGCTTCTTCTTGCCCGCGAAGTTGTCCTGAGTCACATCATTCAGATCACCATCGGTCAAAGAAAAGGCCGGGGCCGGGCTGCCTACCGCGGGCAGTTCACCATTGGTTGTAATCGGATTGCCTTGCAGTGTAATCGTTGCCATGTCATCTCTCCTGTTGGTTCTTCTGTCGTCGAATCACCCTGACTTCACAGCGGGGCGCCTTATCCAACTCTGCCAAACACCTAGGTGGTCACACGTGTCAATGTCTCTACATAGGCATCGAGGTCTGAGTCGGTCTTGGTTTCAGTGGCACAGACCAGCAAACAGTTCTCCAGTTCCGGATAATCCTGACCGAGGTCATACCCGGCGACGATGCCCGCATCAGCCATGGCCGTTTGTATCTCACTGAGTGGCGATGACAGTTTGATGACGGCTTCATGAAACACGGGACGATTGAAGATCCGTTCCACTGCCTTCACAGCCTCAAGCTTGTTCATCAGCTTGACAGTGTTGTCATGCGAGGTCGCGGCAACCTTCTCCAGGCCCTCGATGCCCATGATGGACATGTAAAGCGTCGCCGCCGTGGTCAGCAGGCCCTGGTTAGTACAGATGTTGGAGGTAGCCTTGGATCGACGGATATGCTGCTCGCGTGCCTGCAGGGTCAGGGCATAGCCGACCTTGCCATCCAGGTCCTCGGTCTTGCCGATGATACGGCCCGGCATCTGTCGCACATGTTCCTTGCGACAGGTCATGAAACCGAAGTAGGGACCGCCCGAGGAGAGTGGTGCCCCCAGTGGCTGGCCCTCGCCGATGGCAATGTCTGCGCCCATCTCGCCCCATTCACCGGGGGCGCTGATCAGAGCCATGGCGGTGGGGTTGACCACGCCGATGACCAGGGCGCCGTGAGAATGGGCCCAGTCGGTCAGGGCGTCCACCTCTTCCAGCACACCGAAGAAATTGGGCTGCGGGATCACCAGGGCGGTGAAGTCGCCGGGCTCGGACGGCAATGAGGCCGGATCGATGTACCCGCCTTCGCGGTCGTAATCCAGCTCCTCAAGGGTAATGCCCTGATTCTTGACGATGGTGTGGGCCACCTTACGATAGACCGGATTCACCGTGCGCGGAATGAGCAGGCGCCTGGACTTTGACTTACGGTTGGCGCGTACCGCCATCAGTGCGGCCTCACCCAGGGCCGAGGCACCGTCGTAGAGTGAGGCGTTGGAGACCTCCATGGCGGTGAGGTTGGCCATCATGGTCTGGAATTCATACAGCAACTGCAAGGTACCCTGACTGGCCTCGGCCTGGTACGGGGTGTAGGCGGAATAGAATTCCCCGCGGGTGGCGATCTCCCATACCGCGGCCGGGATGTGGTGCTCGTAGGCACCGGCGCCGGCGAAGACCAGGGGCTGGCCATCCTGGGCGGCACGTGCACTCATGAGCCGGCCGATCTCCATCTCGCTGAGGCCGGGCGGCACCTGGGTCAGGCCCTGGGCACGCAGGTCGGCGGGGATCTCGTCAAACAGATCATCGATGCTCTTGGCGCCAATGGCCTGGAGCATCTTTTCAACATCTTCTTCGGTATGCGGAATAAACGGCATTCGTTTTTACCAATTCATCTAGAGTAAAGATTCAAAACGCTCGGCCCTGCCCAGGCAGGGCCTTCGCATCAGGACTCGGAGGCCACCAGTTCCTCGTAGGCGGCGGCATCCATCAACCCACCCAGCTCGCCACTGTCGGCCAGCTTGAGCTTGAACATCCAGCCCTCGCCATAGGCATCGGAATTGACTGTTTCGGGGGCGTCGGCCAGTTCCTCGTTGCCCTCGACCACTTCACCGGATACCGGGCTGTAGACATCGGAGGCGGCCTTGACCGACTCGACTACGGCGCAGTCCTCGCCGGCACTCAGTTCACGCCCGGACTCGGGCACTTCGACAAACACCATGTCACCCAACAATTCCTGGGCATGATCGGTCACACCCACGGTAACGGTGCCATCGCCATTGTCCTTCACCCATTCGTGGCTCTTGGTGTACTTCAGATCAGTCGGTACATTGCTCATTGCTGTTTCCTCGCCTATAAACTTGCCTTGAAATTCGTATAGCCCACGGGCACGACTCTCTCAAGCCGGCCCAGTCTGCGTCAATCGATGCAGGATTTGCCGTTGCGCACGAAGGGAAATTTCACCACTCGTGCATTCAATAATTTGCCCCGTATCTCCACCTGACAGGTATCGCCCATTGCCGCCGGCACGCGGGCAAAGGCAATGGACTTGCCGAGGCTGGGGGAGAAGGAGCCGCTGGTGATCTCGCCCTCGCCGATGCCCTCGGCCACCACCTTCTGGTGGCCGCGCAGCACGCCGCGATCGGTCAGCACCAGGCCCACCATCTTGCGTTTGGCGCCTTCGGCCTTGAGTGCTTCAAGCGGCCCACGACCGATGAAGTCGCGACCTTCATCAAAGGAGAGGGTCCAGCCCAGGGCCGCCTCAAGCGGAGAGACCTCCTCATCCATATCGGTGCCATAGAGATTCATACCCGCCTCCAGGCGCAGGGTGTCGCGGGCGCCAAGGCCGCAGGGTTTGACGCCGGCATCCGACAGCGCCTGCCACAGCTTGGGCGCTTCATCGTTGGACAGCATGATCTCGAATCCGTCCTCGCCGGTATAACCGGTGCGGGCGACGAACTTGCCTCCGCACTCGGTGGCGAAGAAGGGAGTCAGCTCACCGGCACCGGCACATTCACTGCCCAATACTGACAGGGCCTTGTCACGGGCATTGGGGCCCTGAGCGGCGATCATGGCCAGGTCGTCACGCACGATCACCTCGACATCGAACGCTGCGGCCTGCTTTTCGATCCAGGCAATGTCCTTGTCACGGGTGGCGGCGTTAACCACGGTACGGAACCAGGAATCATTCATGTAATAGGTAATGAGGTCATCGATGACCCCGCCCTGCTCGTTGAGCATGCAGGAATAGAGGGCCTTGCCCGGCTTGCCGGTGATCTTGGCGACATTATTGGCCAGCAGCTTCTGCAAAAAGGCGATCACCTGCTCGCCCTTCATGTCCACCACCGTCATGTGCGAAACGTCGAACATACCGGCGTCCTCGCGCACCTGCTTGTGCTCCTCGAGCTGCGAGCCGTAGTTGATGGGCATGTCCCAGCCGCCGAAATCGACCATCTTGCCGCCCATTTCCACGTGTTTGTCGTACAGGGGTGTTTTAGCCATAGTCAGTAACCTTATTGCTCTTCTTCAGCATGATAGGAGGAGCGCACCAGCGGGCCGGCCTTGACCCAGGCAAAGCCCATGGCCTTGGCCTCCTGCTCGTATTCATTGAATTCTTCCGGCGTGACATAGGCCTGCACCGGCAGGTGGAAACGGGTGGGTCGCAGATACTGGCCCAGGGCCACGCGCTGCACACCGGCCGCGCGCAGGTCGCGCAGCACCTCGAGCACCTCGTCATGGGTCTCGCCCAGCCCCAGCATCAGGGCCGACTTGGCCTCCACACCGTCGAGGGCGGCGGCGCGGCGCAGCAGCTCCACCGAACGTTCGTAGTTGGAGCCCTTGCGCACACTCTTATATAAGGATGGGACGGTCTCGACATTGTGGCCCCAGACCAGGTCCAGTTCACCGCCGGGATGGCGGTACTCGGCCACCGCCTGCTCGATGATCTCGAGGGCCTCATCCTGCTTTTGATGAAAATCGGGGGTGAGAAACTCGACGCCGATGTCGGCCTTGCGCCGACGCAGCTCGCGCAGGGTATCGGCGAAGATGGCGGCGCCGCCATCACTCATGTCGTCTCGATTCACGGAGGTAAGGACCACGTAGTCGAGGTCCATGTTGATCACCGCCTCGGCCACGCGGCGCGGCTCGTCTTCATCGAACCAGGCCGGGCGCCCGGTCTTGACCGAGCAGAAGCCGCAGGCGCGGGTGCAGGTCTCGCCCAGCAACATGAAAGTCGCGGTGCCCCGGTTCCAGCACTCGTTGCGGTTGGGGCAGCGTGCCTCCTCGCAGACGGTATTGAGCTGATTGCCGCGTACCTGTTGGGCGGTGCCCTGGTAGCGTACGTCACCACTGAGCTTGAGACGGATCCACTCGGGCATGCGCGCCACATTGGGACGCGTGGAGTGGTCGAAGACTGGTATGAATCGTTCCGGCGTATAGGCCATTTTTTTGCTCGCTGTTCCCGGTGTCAGTTCATGGGTGCACGGGTGTCCTTCGCAGACAATTTCCGGCGGCCCAAATGAAAAAAGGGGCGACAGGTAGTAGTTGTCTACTGCCTGTCGCCCCTCTGTCCTGATACCTGAGAGCTTGAGCCCCTTCGGTGGACCTGTATACGGTCACTCTCCAGAGTGTGGATGCTGCTGCGGTCCTTTTGCCTGAGCGATTCCGGGCGTGTTGCGCCTTCGGCGGCAGGTCTCCCTGCGCTCTCCCACATCAGCAATCACTAAACTTCATTGTACGGATCCGATCGCCGGATGTGAAGCCACAGTGCCGAATTTATTAAAATGACTCTAAATGCAAATGTGAATGATTATTATTTGACACACGTTGTCGATTGGGTTCTAATCTGCATCCAGACAGACTTTCTGCCACACAACACCGTAAATGAGGTAATAAGATGTCGATTCTACGCGCTACCACCTTACTTCTACTGGCCACGATCAGCATCGTACCCGTGGCCCAGGCCGCACAAGAGGTCAACCTCTATTCCGCACGCAAGGAAAAACTGATTAAGCCCCTGCTGGATCGCTTCACCCAGCAGACCGGCATCAAGGTCAATCTGGTCACCGGCAAGGCCAACGCCCTGCTGCAGCGACTCAAGAGTGAAGGCCGCAACACCCCTGCAGACCTCCTCCTTACCACCGATGCCGGTAACCTTTATCGCGCGCAACAAGCTGAGCTGCTGCAGGCGGTCGAGTCAAAGACCCTTGAGTCCAGTGTTCCCGCTCATTACCGCGAACCTGAAGGTCACTGGTATGGACTCTCGGTCCGTGCACGAACCATCTTCTATGCCAATGATCGCGTGGATCCGAAGGAACTGGGCAGCTACGCCGGCCTGACCGATCCCAAGTGGAAGGGCCGCATCTGCATCCGCTCTTCCAACAATATTTATAATCAGTCACTGGTCGCCTCCATGATCGCGCATCAGGGTGTGGCCAAGACCGAGGAATGGGTGAATGGCCTGGTCAAGAACTTCGCTCGCCGTCCCAAGGGCGGTGACCGCGACCAGATCCGTGCTGCAGCTGCCGGCGAGTGCGATATCGCCATCGCCAACACCTATTACTATGGCGCCATGCAGACCTCCAGCAAGGAACGTGACCGCGCTGCGGCCAAGGAAGTCAGCCTGTTCTGGGCCAACCAGGACAGCACCGGTACCCATGTCAACATCAGCGGCGGTGCCGTCACCCGCTACGCCGGTAACAAGGAAAACGCCATCAAGTTGCTGGAATTCCTGGTCAACGACGAATCACAGCGTTGGTATGGTGAAGTGAACAACGAATATCCGGTAAAATCCGGCGTTGAAATCAGCGGTACCCTGAAGAAGTGGGGCGAGTTCAAGGCCGATACGCTGGACCTGCACCTGCTGGGCAAATACAACGCCGAGGCCGTACGTATCATGGACCGTGCCGGCTGGCGCTAGAGATGACAGGTGAGAACCTGACATAAGGTCTATGCACACGAATACGTTTAGCAATCTGGCTAGACACCTTGTCCCCTCAGTACCGCGCCCCGATTGGTGGCGCGGTTCTGTGTTATTGATCACCCTGATCCTGGCGCTGCCGGTGCTGGTGATCTTTTCCTTTATCTTCACCCCCAGTGGTGAGGTTTGGCGACACCTGGCGGATACGGTCCTGGCCAGCTATGTCACCAATTCCCTGTTACTGGTCGTAGGTGTGGCCATCGGCACCCTGCTCATCGGCGTCAGCACCGCCTGGGTGGTGACCGCCACCGTGTTCCCCGGCCGACGCATCTTCGAGTGGGCCCTGTTGCTGCCCATGGCCATGCCCGCCTACATCATCGCCTACACCTACACCGGCATGCTCGACTTTGCCGGACCGCTGCAATCGACCTTGCGTGAGTGGTTTGACTGGGGCTATGGCGACTACTGGTTCCCCGATATCCGTTCGCTGTGGGGGGCCATGCTCATGCTGACCCTGGTGTTGTATCCCTATGTCTACCTGCTGGCACGTGCGGCCTTTCTGGAACAATCGGTGTACGTGCTGGACGTGGGACGCAGTCTCGGTTTCGGTCCATGGAGGGTGCTGTTTCGCATCGCCCTGCCGCTGGCACGGCCCGCCATCATTACCGGCCTGTCGCTGGCCCTGATGGAGACCCTGGCCGATTTCGGCACCGTGCAGTACTTCGGCATCGATACCTTTACCACCGGCATCTACCGAACCTGGCTCGGCCTGGGCGACAGTGCCGCGGCGGCGCAGCTCTCGGCCATGCTGCTCATCTTCGTCTTCACGCTTGTGGTGGTGGAGCGTTGGTCGCGACGCCAGGCCCAGTATCACAACAGCAGCCGTAGCTTTAAACCGGTCCCGCCCATTCGCCTGACGCGTGCCCGCGCGACGGTGGCCTTCCTGGTGTGCCTGTTTCCGCTCTTGCTGGGCTTTATCCTGCCGGCACTGCAACTGTTGTCATGGAGCATCGATACTGCGGCCGATGTGGTCGATGCCAGTTTCTTCGGCCTCATCCTCAACAGCCTGTCACTGGCCATGGGCGCGTCCGTTATCGCCCTGACCATCGCCCTGCTCATGGCCTACGCCAAGCGCCTGCGTGGCAATGCCCTGCTCAACATCGCCGTGCGCATCGCCGCCATGGGCTATGCCATCCCCGGTACCGTGCTTGCGGTGGGCGTCATGATCCCCTTTGCCTGGATAGACAACAGCATCGACGGCTGGATGCGCGAACAATTCGATGTCTCCACCGGGCTCATCTTGAGCGGTACCGTCGTCGCGCTGTTGTTCGCCTATACCGTACGTTTCCTATCGGTCTCGGTACAAACGGTGGAGGCGGGCCTGGGCAAGATCCGTCTCTCCATGGATGATGCCGGCCGCTCCCTGGGCTATACACCGGGGCGAGTCCTCAGGGATATTCACCTGCCGATCATGCGCACTTCGTTACTTACTGCCCTGTTGATGGTCTTTGTCGATGTTCTCAAGGAATTGCCGGCCACCTTGATGCTACGCCCCTTCAACTTTAACACCCTGGCCGTTCGCGCTTACGAACTGGCCGGTGACGAACGCCTCGCCGATGCCGCCAGCGCCGCCCTCTCCATCGTACTGGTAGGGATCATCCCTGTTATACTGCTCAGCCGTTCGATCTCTCGTAAACGCCCCGGTGAAGAATATGTTGCTCAAGCTTGACCACATCGATATTGCCTATGCCGATGTCCCTGTCATTCGGGATGTCAGTTTGGGTCTTGAAGACGGGGATATCGGTTGCCTGCTCGGTCCCAGTGGATGCGGCAAGACCACCCTACTCAGGGCCATTGCCGGATTTGAAAAGGTGAAGAAGGGCAAGATCATGATCCAGCATGGCGTGGTCAGCAGCCCACAACTGCATGTGCCACCAGAGAAACGCCGTATCGGTATGGTGTTTCAGGACTTTGCCCTGTTTCCGCATTTGAATGTGGCCGACAACATTTCCTTCGGCATTCGCAAGATGGCCAGTCGCTCACGACTGAATCGCGTCAATGAACTGCTGCGACTAGTGGGTCTCGCAGGTTATGGTAACCAGTACCCGCATCAACTCTCGGGGGGCCAGCAACAACGTATCGCCATCGCCCGCGCCATGGCACCGCGCCCAAACCTGCTGCTCATGGACGAACCCTTCTCCAGCCTGGACGTTGAGCTCCGTGAACAACTGGTGGCCGAGATTCGAAGCATCCTCAAGCAGGAGAAGATCACCGCCATTCTGGTCACCCATGATCAATACGAGGCCTTTACCATGGCCGACAAGATCGGCGTCATCAACGGCGGGCAGCTGGAACAGTGGGATACCGCCTATAACCTCTATCACCAACCCCAGTCTCGCTTCGTCGCCGACTTCATCGGTCAGGGGGTGATGATGCCCGGCAAGGTAATCAATTCACACCAGGTCGATACCGAACTCGGCGTCATAGACGGCAAGGTTCCCGAAGGATGCGAGCCGGGCTGTCCCGTCGACATCCTGGTGCGCCCGGATGACATCGTCCACGACGATCACTCAAAGCGTGTCGCCGAGGTCGTGGACAAGCGCTTTCGTGGCGCCGACTTTCTCTACACCCTGCGACTGGAAAGCGGCGGTGTCGTACTATGTCTGACCCCCAGCCACCATGACCATGCCATCGGTGAACGTATCGGCATTCAGCATCGCATCGAACACCTGGTGCTGTTCCGACGCGATAATTTTGTCACACACACATAGTAAATCGGTTAATTTACGAAGTTTTAACCGCCGCTCTCCCCTTTTCACTTTTTTAATCCAATCCATGAAGTATTATTAGCGATTGTTAAAGAGGTAATACTGCGACGGCATGCCCCAAGCAAACCACTACCGATCGATCCTGATCTTTTTGTTGTTTTTTGTCTGGATCGGTATGACCGCCTACGCCTTATGGTGGTTTGAATTCAAGGATCTGCGTCCCTTCGACAACGATTCAAACGGGCAGGTATATACACCGGACCTGGATCGTATCCAGGCCTCGCTGACTGCGGCATTACCCGCTCAGGAACAACGAACCGTCGTGGTGCACTTCTGGAACCCGGACTGTTATTGCAACCGGTTCAACGCCACCCACCTGAGTCAGATCATGGAGGAATATCGTGATCAGGGCGTCGCCTTTTACCTGGCCACGGCCAATCCAGAGCTGAGCAAGACCGAGCAGCGTGCGATACAAAGGGAGTTTGGTGATGTACCTGTATTAAGACTGAATCCAGATGGGTTGAAACAAATGATCCCATCAAGCCCTTCGGCGGCAGTTATTGATCCCAACGGCGGGATCACCTATTTCGGTCCCTACAGTGAGGGGGCGATGTGCTCTCGGCAAAGTGGCAGCTTTGTAGAGACCGTGCTGAACAAAACACTGCAAGGTAATTCGAATGCCCAGTTAAATACTCTGGCTTTCGGATGCTATTGCGACTGGTAGAAAAAACTTACGGGCAAGGACTGAAACATGGCAGCGAAGAAAAATACACAATTCACTCTGAACGGCCTTTATCGACAGGGTGACACGATTATGGTGGGTGTTCTCTGGTTCAACTTCCTGGTGTCCCTGGTAGTCGCCAACTTCTATGATACCTGGACCACGGCCTTCACCATCGGTTTACCCGCTGCGCTGGTCCCGACGCTACTAAAATTCATAGCCCCGGGAGCACGCATTACCCGCGTCTCCGTCGGCATCGCCTTTATGGTCTTCTCGGCCCTGCTCATCCACCAGGCGCACGGCATGCTCGAAATGCATTTCGGGATCTTTGTCTTACTGGCGTTTCTGCTCTACTACCGTGACTGGCTGCCCATCCTGATTGCTGCAGGTGTGATTGCCGTCCACCACCTGAGTTTCAACTACCTCCAGGCCTGGGGCTATGGCGTCTACCTGTTTGATCACCGTAACGGACTGGATTACGTTCTGCTGCATGCGGCCTATGTTGTCTTCGAGACCGCGATTCTTGTCTTCATGTCCTACCACGCACGAAAAGAGGCCTATCAGACCGAAGAGATCCACGAGATCGGGGCACACCTGCGGATTGTTGACGGCAATATCGACCTCACCTATCGCCATGACAACGCCAGTAGCGAATTCACCCAGGGCTTCAATGCCTTCATGACCGCCATCCACGACGTGATCGGCAATGCGCGACGTGCCGCGGAGCAGATGTCCACCTCGGCCACCCAACTCAGCCAGATCACCGTCGAGACCTCACAGGACGTTCAGAGGCAGCTGACCGAGACCGACCAGACCGCCACTGCCATCAATGAGATGTCGGCGACGACTCAGGAGGTGGCGCGCAATGCTTCCTCGGCCGCTCAGTCCGCCAGAGAGGCCGACACCAGTGCCACCGAAGGCCGCGCCGTAGTCGACGAGACCGTCAACGCCATCAACAACCTGGCCCGTGAAGTGGAACACGCCGCCGAGGCCATCTCCGCCCTGGAATCTGAGAGCGACAACATCGGCAAGGTGCTGGATGTCATCAAGGACATCGCCGAACAGACCAACCTGCTGGCCCTGAACGCCGCCATCGAGGCGGCGCGTGCCGGCGAACAGGGACGCGGATTTGCCGTCGTCGCCGACGAGGTCCGTACACTCGCCTCGCGCACCCAGCAATCCACCACCGAGATAGAAGACATGATCTCGAGACTGCAGGATGGTGCCAAACGCGCGGTAGCGGTCATGTCTTCAAGCCGTACTCAGGCCCAGAGCAGTGTCGAGGATGCCTCAAAGGCCGGCCAGGCCCTGCAGACTATCGCCGAGGCGATCTCCGCCATTAATGACATGAACACCATGATTGCCAGCGCCGCGGAAGAACAGACGGCAGTGTCCGAGGACGTCAACCGTAGTGTGGTCTCGATCACCGACTTCACTCACCGCTCGGCCAATAACAGCGCGCAGATCGCCAGTGCCAGCGAGGAATTGAGTCATCTCGCCAACGAACTGGAGTCGATGGTGGTCCGCTTTAAACTCTAGTCATTCTGCAACAACGAAAAAGGCCGGTCTTTGAACCGGCCTTTTTTATGCGCCCTGTCGGGATCTAGGAGGGTTTTCTGAGGATCAAACGGGTCACGGCGCCCTGGCCGAAGTGATATTTGCCTTCATTGACCTCGGCTACCCGGTCTTCAAGTTTGACGATCTCTGCGCCATCGAAGTCCGCCTTAAGCGTCTCCACCGAATACATCATTTCGGCCACCGGCGGTCCCCCGGTTTTATATTCCAGCTGTGACGGATGATAGGCCTCGAGGATCAATGTGCCTCCGGGTTTGAGTGTCTTGAGTATGTTCCGATGTACCTGTCTTCGCAGGTCTGGTGGGAAATGAGCAAATATTGAGACCACCAGATCGAAGGTGTTTTCCGGCCACTCCCACTCTGCCAGATCGGCACAAACGGCGTTGATCGAGACACCCTGTTCACCTGCCAGGGCCTTCGCCTTCTCGACTCCGGCCTGCGAGTAATCCACCGTGGTCACGTCACAACCCTGTTGGGCAAGCCAAACGCCATTGCGGCCCTCTCCATCGGCGATGGCGAGGGCCCTGCACGGGGAGGGGATTAACTCCTTGCACGAAGCAAGAAAGTCATTGGGCCGTGTCCCGTAGGCAAAATCCTGCTCCGAATAACGCTCTTCCCAAAAGTCCTTCATGTTCACCTCGTCGAATGGTTCGGCTCTATTCCTGGTCCTGCTCGACCTTTTTCATACGGCTCTCGATGCGGTCCAGGCGTCTCTGAATGTCCTTGAGTAACTCATAGATTTCCTGATTACCGGCTTCTCCCTTACGGTGAGTGAGATAGGCGGAGATGGTGGCGGTCAGAAGCGAAAACACAATGATGCCGAGAATAATCAAGAGGGAGGCAAAAAACTTTCCCGGTCCGCTTGTGGGTACCACGTCTCCATAACCCACCGTGGAAATAGACACCAACGCCCACCATATCCCCTGCCAGGGGTCCTCAATGGCAGGGTCGATAGTGGAGATCAACATCCCCGACACCACTACGATAAACAGGGTAAACACCAGCAGGTTACCGAGGTGATTCTCATGCACGACCTGGCTCAGGGTACGTGAGATACGCACCAGCAGGCCGAGTATCAGGAGCAACCTGAGACTGCGCAGGATAGCGAGGATGGGGGCATAGCCCCAGGCAATGAATACACCGGTGAGGATGATGGCCACGTTCATCCAGTTATGCAGCAGGAAATGCTTCTTGTCTCGCACCAGCAGCAACAGGACGCCGGTTTCAATGACGAAGGCGAACCATACCAGCCAGTCACCCAGGCGTGAGGCCTGTCCCGAGAGCAGCCCGATCTCATCGAGGTACCATTGCACCGGGATCCAGAATGCCACGAGTAGCATGGGCCACTCCAACCACTTGCCCCATCGGCGCGCGGTCTCGGTCTCGTAGGGTGAAACCCCGGCAAGACCGGTAAGCTGATCCAGTTGTTCGCGACTGAGCTTCATCGGCAAACTCCGGTCCTTAACCGTGACGACGACGTCGTGTCATGCGCGACTGAGTCATGCCCAGTCCCATGGCCTGGCGCATCAAGGAATTCTTGACCGGCCCAAGGGAGTTGGTCAGGCCGAGGCCGAGATTGCGCAGCCAACGCAGCGGTGCCGAGTTGTTGCTGAATAGACGCTTGAAGCCATCCATGGTGGCCATCATGGCGAGATTCTCGCTACGGCGCCAACGCTCATAACGGCGCAGCACCGCCAGGGAACCGATATCCTTACGCGCGGCATGGGCCTCAAGCAACACCTCGGCCAGGGCGGCGGCATCGGCCAGACCCAGGTTGACGCCCTGTCCGGCCAGCGGATGGATGGTATGGGCGGCGTCTCCCACCAGGGCCAGCCCGTTTTGAACATAATGCTCGGCATGGCTCAGGCCGAGGGGAAAGGCCCCACGCGGGCCGGTAGAGGTAACCTCACCGAGGCGGAATTCGAAGGCCTCGCCCAGGGCACGGCAGAAGGCGGTCTCGTCCAGGGCCAACAGGGCCTCGGCCTGTTGCGGGGTGGTGGACCAGACGATGGAGCTGCGATTCTCCGTCAGCGGTAAGAAGGCCAATGGGCCGCTGGGCATGAATCGCTGCCAGGCGGTGTTGCGATGGGATTGCGCCGTGGTCACGGTACAGACCACGGCACTCTGCTCATAGCTCCAGCCCTTGGCGGCAATACCTGCCTGCTCGCGCACGCGGGAGCGTGCACCGTCGGCCCCCACCAGCAGGCGGGCCTGAAGCTGGCGTCCATCGCCGGCCACTAAGGTATAGGCCCGGCCATCGAATTCCATGGACTCGATGCTCAAGGGACAGAGAAGATCAATATTCTCCAGCTCGGCCAGACGCGTCAGCAGAACCGACTGGATCACCGAATTCTCGATGATGTGGCCCAGGTCCGGCTCGCCGATGTCGGCACTGTCAAAGTGGATCTCACCGCGCCCGGTGGCATCCCAAACGTGCATATCGGTATAGGCACTGACACGGCGTTGGCACATCCCCTCCCAGACACCCAGATTCTCGAACAGGTGCTGGCTGGCGCGGGTGATGGCGCTGACCCGGATATCGTAGTCCTCGCGTGGCCAGCCTAAGTCCGGCTCCCGCCCCTCCACCACGGCGACCTTCAAGGCGCTGTCACCAAGGGCGCAGGCCAGGGCCGCGCCGACCATGCCGCCACCGACGATGACGACGTCGTATTGCCCATCGCTCATAACGGCAACCCCCTTGCCAGCCGGGTCTGGGTACCGGCCAGGCCCATAGCCTGACGCGCCAGTTGGTGTTTGAGCGCGGGCACGGTGTCCAGCGCCAGCAGACCCAGGTTGCGTAACAGGGCCAGGGGCTTGAAATCATTGGAGAAGGCACGCACCAGGGAGTCGGTAAAAAACAGGGTCCGCAGGGTGTCGTTGCGGCGCCCCTGTCGATAACCCGATAGCAGGGCCATGTCGCCAATGTCGTGACCAATGCGGTGGCCGTCCACCACCAACTGGGCCAGGCTGGCGACATCCCTAAGGCCTAGGTTAAAGCCCTGCCCCGCCACCGGATGCAGCATGTGCGCGGCATTGCCGATCACCACCAGCCGTTCTCGCACCGCCTCCCGGACCTGCATCATGCGCAGGGGGTAGGCACTGCGCAGCCCGACATGGGTGATGTCGCCGAGACGGTGACCGAAGCGTGCTTGCAGGCGTTGGGTAAACGTCGCCTCGTCCCAGCCCATAATGGTCTCGACCTCCGAGTTTTGCGCCGTCCACACCAGCGAACAGCGGCCCTGACCCTCCAGACCGGTCCCGACGGGGGCAGACAGGGGCAGCATGGCCAGGGGACCGGTATCGGTAAAGCGTTCGTAGGCGACGTTGTGGTGGGCTTGTGCGGTGGCGACATTGGCAATGATGGCCGTCTGGCCGTAGTCGCGTTGAAAGGTCTCTATGCCCTGCCATTGACGCAGGAGGGAGTCACCGCCGTCGGCGGCGACAAGAAGCGCGGCATCGATGTCCAGCGTCTCCTCGCCGTGCTGCAGGCGCAGCCGGGCACGATTCGGGCCGATATCAACCGCGCGGGGGGTGGCGGGACTAAACAGGGTGACGTCATCCATCTCGGCGAAGCGTTGGGCCAGGACTGAGCCGAGGACACGGTTCTCCACCACGTAGCCCAGGGCCTCGACGCCCTCGTCTTCGGCGCGCAGACGGGCACTGCCAATGTGGCCGCGGTCGGATACATGGATGGTTTCGATGGGACAGACCCCGGCCAGGTCGAGTGCCTGCCACAGGCCGAGGCTGTCGAGGATACGGTGCGAACCCCAGGACAGGGCGACGCTGCGATCATCGAAGCTGGCGTGATCGGGTGCACTGAAGGGGCGGGCCTCGACCACGGCGATGCGCAGGCCCTGACCGGACAGGGCTGAGGCCAGGCTGGCCCCGACCATGCCGCCGCCTACGACGACAATGTCAAAATCATGCTGCCTTGCCATGGGCCATCAACGCCTCAATCGCATCCGCTTCTTTGGGTACGCCATGAGTGAGCACATCATGACCCGTTTGCGTCACCAGCACATCATCCTCGATGCGAATGCCGATGCCCCGCCATCTGGGGTCGATGCCCTCGGAGTCCTCAGGTATATAGATGCCGGGCTCGACGGTCAACACCATGCCCGGTTCCAGTACCCGCCAGGCATCGCCTACCTTGTACTCACCCACGTCGTGCACATCCATGCCCAGCCAGTGACCGGTGCGATGCATGTAGAAGCGCCGGTAGGCGCCGTCTTCAATCAGGCTTGCCACCTCGCCTTCCAGCAGGCCGAGCTCCACCATACCGGCAGTGAGGACCTCAACCGCTGCCTCGTGGGGCTGGTTCCAGTGATTGCCGGGCCGAACCGCGTCGATGGCGGCGTACTGGGCCTTCAATACCAGGTCATACAGAGCGCGTTGTTCGGCGCTGAATCGTCCGCCCACGGGGAAGGTGCGGGTGATGTCGGCGGCGTAGTGGTCGTACTCGGCGCCGGCGTCGATAAGCACCAGGTCGCCGTCGCGCAGCTCGGCACTGTTTTCGATGTAATGGAGGATGCAGCCATTGGCACCACCACCGACGATGGTGGAATAGGCCGGGTGGCGGCAGCCGCCCTGGACGAACTCGTAGAGTAGCTCGCCTTCCAGCTGATACTCCTTGCGACCGGGACGGCAGCTCTGCATGGCGCGAATATGCGCCGTGGCCGAAACCTCTGCAGCATGACGCATGCATTTGATCTCTTCTTCACTCTTATAGAGACGCATGTCATGCAAGTAGTGGTCGAGAGAGACGAACTCGCCCGGGGTATGGATGCCGGCGCGAACCTGTTCGCGTAGACGGTTGATCCAGTTGATGAGGCGTGTGTCGAATTCCTTGTCCCGTCCCATGATGCAGTAGACCTTCTCGCGGTTCTCCAGCAGGCCAGGCAGGATGTCGTCGATATCGTCAATGGGAAAGGAGTCGTCGGCAGCGTAGTGCGTCACCGCCCCCTCCTGACCGGCCATGGGCCCGTTCCAGGTCTCGTTCTTGGGATCGCGCTCGCGGCAGAACAGGATATATTCCCCGTGCTCGCGGCCGGGGATGAGCACCATCACCGCCTCCGGCTCGGGGAAACCCGTGAGATAGTAAAAATCACTTTCCTGGCTATAGGGGTACTCGGCATCGCGGTTGCGCATGCGCACGGGGGCGGCGGGGAGGATGGCAATGCTGTCCGTCCCCATCATTTCCATCAGATCGTCGCGGCGTCGTTTGAATTCTTGCTGGTCCATATCTCTCAATGTAGCGTTGGTTTCTCGGTAATCGGCGGAGCCATGGTCGGGTGCATCAGCTCATTCATAAGTAGAATACCGGTACGCAGATACTCCACCAGCTCCATGTAGGAGGCCTCGTTTTCGTCTGCGTCCTCTTCCAGCTCATAACTGGTGGCGCGCGCCATTTCCGTCAGGTCGTCGACGAATTCCGCCGCCTCGGCGGGCAGCTTGGCATAATCCTCCACGCCCCCCCTGGAGAGGCCCAGCAGAAAGCCCTGTATCCACTCGC
This sequence comes from Gammaproteobacteria bacterium, assembly GCA_014762495.1. GTDB lineage: Bacteria > Pseudomonadota > Gammaproteobacteria > Thiohalospirales > Thiohalospiraceae > JABURT01. Next base: position 24,637 of record JABURT010000098.1, read on the forward strand.
TCAGGGCATGCAGGCGTATTTCGATACCGACATCGTCTGCCGCCAGCAGGGGGTGAAAGTCGCAACTGGTATCCCCGAGTTGTGTGACAGTGGATTCCAGTATCTCGTTCAATTCGGCCGCCGCCTCTTTCGCCAGCAGGTCGTTGGGATCCTGCTGCGGGGCCAGAATCGAGATCAGTTGACGGGTATCGGTATTGCCCTGCGCCAGCAGCAGACCCGTGAGAATGCCGTGGCACTCAGGAGGCTCCATTTCCGCATGCAGGCGTGACAGTGCATGTTCAACTGTTTCAAATTCAGACATATCCATTCCCCGTTGCCGGCCCATACCTCGGGACGGCGCATTGACCCTGCAGATCAGCCGCTTTATATTGCCACATACATCTGCATTTCAAGTGCAGTCAGTATATCAGAGCAGGCTTGCTCTTCGGAGCATGATGACGACAAAGATGCAAGAAGACGATATCAAATCACTGGAAGCCAAGGTCGAGCAATTGATTCGTGCCGTGGCGGCGCTACAGGATGAAAATTCATCCCTGCGTACGCAACAACGCACACTCATGAGCGAGCGTGCCGAGCTATTGCAGAAAACCGAACTCGCGCGCGAACGCGTCGAAACCATGATCACTCGACTCAAGGCGCTGGAGCAGGAATAAGATGTCGCAACAAGAGGTCAAACCCGTCAGTTTTTACATCCTCGACAAGCAATACCAGGCGGCCTGTCCCGATGATGAAAAGGACGCCCTGCTCGCTTCCGCCCATTTCCTCGATATGAAAATGCGCGAGATCCGCGACAGTGGCAAGGTCGTGGGCGTGGAGCGCATCGCCGTCATGGCCGCGCTCAATATCGCCCATGAATTGTTGCAGAATCAGAAAAACGGCCAGGTCAGCGATGAAGCCAGTAGTACGATTCGTCACCTGCAGGACCGTATCGACACCGTCCTCGCCAGCCTGGACAAGCCCGCGGCCTGAATCACTCAGCCCCTCTCTAACACCTGAAAATTGAGAAAACAAGCCTATAAGATTTTACGGCCAGGGTCTAAAATAGTCCCTGACCCCTGCGGTGTTCGCCAGAGTCCGGTGTAACCCTTGAGCCTTAATAATGTATACCGGGGTACAAGGTCCTGGTGGTGAGCAGGTCCACCTCGCAGTGGAAAGCCTAAGCCTTGACTGAGTTCCCCACCTGAACCTTAGGTTCAGGGTCAAAGGACACAGCGGCACAGGCGGGGGTCATTTCCCCTCTTTCACCCTCTCCTGATAAACTTCCATCATGGATAGAAAGCAACTTCGACGCGAACTACGCGGCCGCCGTCGCGCCCTTAGTCCCAGGCAACGAGCGAGATATGCCCAACAGTTGAGCCGGCGTCTGGCCTCACACCCCCTGTTCTGGCGTGCCCGCCGGATTGCCGTCTACCTGCCCAACGACGCTGAGATGGATTTGCGTCCGCTCATGAAACGGGCTCGAGCCATGGGTAAGCGCTGCTATCTTCCCGTCATCAGCCGCCTCAGTCATGAACGACTCTGGTTCGCGGAATACCGGGAAGGACAGGCGCTCAGGCCCAATCTATTCGGGATACCGGAACCGGCCAATGGCAAGTGGAGCGGGCGCTCACCCGTGGGACTTGACCTCATCCTGATGCCGCTGGTGGGCTTTGATGAGTCGGGTAATAGATTGGGGATGGGCGGCGGTTTTTACGACCGTAGCCTAGCCTATATGAAAACACGGACGCGCTGGAGGCGGCCAGTCTTGCTCGGCGTGGCGTATGAATGTCAGAAAGTAGATGGCCTTAAAAATGAGGCCTGGGATGTACCGGTCAACGGGGTCATTACGGAAGCCAGCTTATACTGGGATAATGACGCTCCGTTGCCGGGCTAGGGTTTAGCTATTGGCGATACGTACGCTTTCCGCCTGGTTGGGTTGCTTATCCCGCAAGTAGTCCTGGGCAAAACCTGTGGCCAGAACACCCAGTCCGATAACCAGTGCAAGCACCCACATTATGTCGGGTTTACGAGTCCTCATCATTGCCTCCTGAATGAGTGATTTTTTTTGTTTTATGCTGTGGTTAAAACCTAATCGGCCAACCGGCAACGATCCTTAAGTCTAAAATATCGCTTTTTCGGAGGAGGATTGTGAACCGACTCACAAACCGAGACGATACATTGGACATCACTGGAAATAGTGTGAACCGTCCCACAATCTGTATCCTCATCCAAGGCGCGATATTATTGATGCAGGAAGCATACCCAAACGGTGAAATGAGATGAACTACTGGCTAATGAAGTCCGAGCCGGATGTATTCGGCATTGAACACCTCAAGACAATGCCTCAAAAGAGGGAACATTGGGATGGCGTGCGCAATTATCAGGCACGCAACATGATGCGTGATGAGATGAAGAAGGGTGACCTGGTCTTCTTCTATCACTCCAATTGTCCCGAGCCCGGCATCGTCGGCATCATGGAAGTGGTCAAGGAAGGCTATCCCGATCACACCGCATTCGACCCCAACAGCAAATACTATGACCCCAAGAGCGATCCGGAGGATCCACGCTGGTTTATGGTGGATGTAAAATACCGGCGGACATTAAAGCGCACCATTTCGCTACAGGATCTCAAGCAATACACAGACGAACTGGGTGATTTCGCGCTGATACGAAAAGGCAATCGCCTCTCCATCATGCCCGTGAGTAAATCGCAGTGGGACTTTATCCTGAGCCTGGAATAAGTGCTATAAAAAGCCCGCCAGAGCCAGCATAATTCATGGCTATGGATGTCCTCTCACCCGAACTCCTGTTGATTCTTTTTACTGTCGCGACGGTAGCAGGCTTCGTCGATGCCATCGCCGGTGGCGGAGGCCTGTTAACCCTACCGGTTTTACTATGGTCAGGAATGACTCCGGTCGAGGCCCTGGCGACCAATAAACTTCAGGGCAGTTTCGGCACCTTCTCGGCAAGTCTGCATTTTATTCGGGGGAAATGGGTTTCGCTGCAGGATCTCATACCCGAAATCGCGCTCACCTTCATCGGCTCGGTGAGCGGGACCCTATTGGTACAACATCTCGATACCGGGGTACTGGTGGATGTGATCCCCGTGCTTCTCATCGGCATGGCACTCTACACCCTGTTCTCGCCGAGAATGGAAGACATAGAATCCCGGCAACGGATCAGTCGCCGACTGTTTGTACTTTTAATTGGATTTGGGGTGGGTTTCTACGACGGATTCTTCGGACCGGGCACAGGCTCCCTGTTTTGCATCGCCTTTGTCGCGCTCATGGGCCTTGGCCTGAATCGCGCCACGGCCCATGCCAAGATACTGAATTTTACCAGCAACATCGCGGCCCTGATCTTCTTTGCCGCCGGCGGGCACATGGTCTGGACAGTCGGGTTGGTAATGGCGGCAGGCCAGATCCTGGGCGCCTATGTCGGCGCCCACACCGTGATGACGCAGGGCAGTCGCGTTATCAAGCCGCTGCTGTTCCTGGTCAGCCTGGCACTGGCCCTCAAGCTACTGCTATCGAATTCGAACTAGAGTTTCGGTACCTTTCCACGTACCAGATAGCGGTGCACGTTTCCCCAGAGCAAGCCGAGGAAGGCACCAATGAGCACCGCGTGAAAGACGGCATAGCCGATGATAATTCTAAAATTATCCTGAAAGAACAAGGATAGAATCGGCAATGCGACGATGGGCGCCATGGCCGAGACTACTGCACGTGCAAGCACCGCACCCGAGGCGAGATAGAAACCAACCACTGCCATGGCTGTAGGGGCGACGGCCAGGTAAAACCAGTCATACGGTGCGAATAATACCGTCACCACGACATAGGCAATGCCCAGGATCAGGATGGCAATAAAATTACGAGTGTTAGACATAGCGTTACATCATCAGACTTTATCATGGATAAGGAGACACCAATCCTACCTGAACCCGCTCGGTTCAAACCACCCGGTTTAGCGCTCCCGGCGTTCCAGTTCCAGCTCAATCTGGTGTTGTGCCGACTCATCGGTGCTCAATCGTTTGAGTGATTTGAGATCTTCCTCGCTTAACTTGCGCATGTCCATTCGACCCTCAGCCTTGTTGACTCGATTGGGAGATGACAGTTGTTCGGCGATGGACTTCAACTGCTCCTCGTCCGCCGCATGTGCCTGCCAACCCCAGTCAAAGGCAAGACGATTCACCGGTTCGGAATACCTTGCCAGCGCCCATTGACCATCTGTCCAGGTGAAGACGGTCTCAGGTTCTTTCCTGGTAAAATTGAAGTCATTGATACCATTGTCGATGATGAGCCCAACCGGGATCAGGTAATCGGTGTATTCCCGCTCCTGCTCACCCCAGTAGTAGGTAAATCCGAGCATGGCCTTCTCATCGAGCGAGCGCTCCCGATCCACCAGCACGAACTTCCAGCTCTCCCGGTTTGGGACATTGGCGCCCCCCACTTTGACATAGACATTGTCATTCAGCGGATAGATCTTCTCCGATTGCCACAAGACCCCGAGCGCCCCTTCATAGACTCGTACCGGCGACCACTGAAACAGCACATAGCCGACCATGACTAACACCACGGCCCAGGAGACAACCAGGGTGGTCAGGGCCGAGTAGCGCACCAGTTTCGGGGCCGCCTTGCTGAGTTCCGAGGTACGTTTGGTGGCTCGCGGCACCACCCACAGGATAAACAGGACCAGTATGGCGTAGGGGCCGAAGTTAAAAATCAACTCCGGCCATGCTTCTGCATTGAGTTTCATGACACAGCTCCTTTGTATACAGTTTCAGTGGCTCAAACATATCCCTATGCGATTCGTACCTGGCGAACCACCCTACTCCCAGATGCGAATGCGACTGTTGTCTAGTTTAGTGTAAAAACAGGCCGTAGGCAGGATTGTCCGACTCGTTCTCATAGACATAACCCAACTCATCCAGAAAACACTGAAAGGCCTCCATTTCTCGCGGTGGTACCTGTATCCCAACCAGTACACGACCATAATCCGCGCCATGATTGCGATAATGAAACATGGAGATATTCCACTTGGCACCCATGTGAATGAGAAAGTTTAGCAATGCTCCGGGGCGCTCTGGGAATTCAAATCGATACAACACTTCATGCTCGGCCTGGGCACGGCCACCTACCATGTAGCGAATGTGCATCTTGGCCATCTCATTATCCGTCATGTCGAGCACCGGGTAGTCTTCGCCCCGTAACTTCTCGTGCAAGGCATCCTTCTCTTCCAGTCCGCCCTGCAGTTGTACACCGACAAAAATATGCGCCTGGTCCGAATCGGCATAACGATAATTGAACTCGGTAATTGCACGAGTTCCGATCGCTTCACAGAATTTGCGAAACGCGCCGGGGCGTTCGGGAATGGTGACGGCGAATATGGCTTCCCGGTGTTCACCTAGCTGGGCCCGTTCGGCGACATGACGCAGGCGATCGAAGTTCATATTGGCGCCGCTACAGATGGCGACGTAATCTTCGTCACTGGCTGATTCCCGTTCTACGTATTTCTTGATACCGGCCACAGCCAGGGCACCCGCGGGTTCCATGATTGAACGGGTGTCATCGAAAATATCCTTAATGGCCGCGCAGATCTCATCGGTAGAAACCAGGATAATCTCATCGACAAACTCGCGCGCAATACGAAACGGTTCTTCTCCCGCCTGCCGAACCGCGACACCGTCGGCAAAGATTCCCACTTGATCAAGTACCACGCGCTCTCCTGCCTTGAGGGCCTCGTACATACAGGGGGCGTCGTCGGGCTCTACCCCGATGACTTTCAGATCGGGACAGAGATACTTCATATACAGGGCAATCCCGGCAATCAGTCCTCCTCCACCTACCGGCACGAAAATCGCCTTGGGGGCTTCATGGACCTGGTGCATGATCTCCATCGCCACCGTGCCCTGGCCGGCAATCACGAGTGGATCATCATACGGTGGGATAAACGTAAGACCACGTTCCGCGACCAGTTTCATGGCGTACTCATAGGCACCGTCATAACTGGATCCATGCAGGATGACCTCGCCTCCCAGGCCTCGTACCGCTTCGACCTTGATGTCAGGGGTGGTCTTGGGCATGACGATGGTAGCGGGTATGCCCAGTTTCTTGCCCGCCAGGGCCACCCCCTGGGCATGATTGCCGGCAGAAGAGCAGATCACGCCTCGGCTGCGTTCGGTCTCATCAAGATGAACAATCTTGTTATAGGCCCCACGCAACTTGAAGGAGAACACCGGTTGCAAGTCCTCGCGCTTGAGATGGATGCGATTGCCCAGACGATGTGAAAGCCTTGGTGCCAGTTCCAGTGGCGATTCGCGAGCAACGTCATAAACCCTTGCCTGGAGTATTTTCTTGATGTATTCGTTTTGCATGGACTTTACTTATTGTTTTCCTAGTGGCAGTGTAACGTCCGCCATGCTGGCGGTAAATCGCTGAAAATGAAATAATTAGGCGATTTTATGATTCAAGAATTTGCGGAGAAACAAGAAAATGGCCAAGACACAGGATGAAATGAAACAGGAAGTGGCTAAGGCCGCCATTGAGTACGTGGTACCGGGCACAATTATCGGAATTGGCACCGGTTCCACAGCCAACTTCTTCATCGACGAACTGGCCAAAATCAAGGGCAAGATCGACGGTACCGTAGCCAGTTCCGTGGCCACAGCGGATCGACTCAAGGGACATGGCATTGCCGTCTACGATCTCAACCAGGTCAGCGAGATGTCGGTTTACATCGACGGCGCCGACGAGTCCAATGATTACCTCCATCTGATCAAGGGCGGCGGCGGCGCATTGACCCGTGAAAAAATCGTCGCTGCGGTGGCAGACAAATTCGTATGCATCGCCGACGAGTCCAAGCTTGTGAAGATCCTCGGCACCTTTCCACTCCCCGTCGAGGTGATCCCCATGGCTCGCAGTTACGTGGCGCGTGAG
>JABURT010000001.1 GCA_014762495.1 Gammaproteobacteria bacterium
GATTTTCGCGCGCTCAGGCCTGCTGGCCGCTGCCGCCGGCGGCAAAAACCATATCAATCATCTCCTGCGTGCCGCGTGAAAATTCCAGAGGGCACGGATAGGGCGCGCCGGTTTGCACCGAATGACAGAAATTCTCCACCTGCAGTCTGTACTGCCGGACGGCGGGGAAACGCTCGATACGCACCGCCAGTTCGGGCTGGTGAATCTCGATCTGGGCCTGGCCGTAGACGCCGGCATTGAACGGCGCGGACAGGGTGAAGAAGCCCTCGTCGCCATGAAAGGTCATGTGCTGGCGCGGGAACATCCGGGTGGACACCACGCTGCGGTGCCGGAAATTGCCGAAATCCGCACTGACCTCCGCCACGACATCGACGCCGCTTTCATAGCGAAGCCGCGCATCGAGCGATTTCGGCTCCGCACCGGTGACGAACCGCGTCGCGCCATAGGTATAAACCCCGATGTCGCGGATACCGCCGCCGCCGGTCTCGGGCTTGTTCCGGACGTTTTCCGGGTCGACGTTGTTGTAGGAAAATACCCCGTCCACCTGCAAAAGATTTCCGATTGCACCGGTTTGATAGAGCTCCTTGGCGCGGATCCATTGCGGGTGGTGCACGATCATATAGGCTTCGGCCGCCAGCAGGCCCGTCTTGTCGCGCAGCGCGATCAACTCATCGATCTCCGACGCCTGCATGGCGACCGGCTTCTCCGTCAGCACATGCTTGCCGGCAAGCAGAGCCTTTTTTGTCCATGCCACATGCAGGTGATTGGGCAGCGGAATGTACACCGCGTCGATATCATCCGCCGCCAGCAGTGCATCATAATCGGTGTATACCCGGAGATCGGGACAAAACGCCTGAAACGGCGCGGCCTTGTCCGCGCTGCTGGTGCCCAATGCCGCCAACGATGCGCCGGTGGCCTCGTGTATTGCAGGCGCCATTTGCTGCAGAGCGAAATTCGCGGCGCCCAGAACGCCCCAACGGACCGGTTTCATGAAAAAGCCTCCTCTTAA
>JABURT010000118.1 GCA_014762495.1 Gammaproteobacteria bacterium
GTATCGACTGAGTATACCCTTTCAACCCATCTACAAAAACACCGCCCGGAGGCGGTGTCGTGTCGGCTTGGGCTGTGTGATCAGGCGGTCTTGATGCTGTATCCACGCAGGACCTGGGCGAATTCCTGCAGATGACTGATCCCGCTTTGCTCCGCCTCCTTGATCCAGACCTGGAGCGCCTCAAGGCGCTTGGCGTGGTTGGTAGCGGTCTGCTGCCAGAGGGCCTTGAGCTGTTGCTTGAACTCACACACGGTTTTGAGTGTTTCGCTCTGGGTCAGGACCTGGGTCAAGGTCTCTTTATCTTGCTCATTGGGGGTCATGTCTTCGCGGCTCATGAGCTTGCGCAGTCGACGGCTGATCATATGGGCAATGCCGCTGCCTTCTCGGCGCTCGTCGCGCAATGCCGGGGCGACCACCTTGCGGCTATAGAGCTTCATAATATGGAAGCGATTACGGATCACCGCGCGCACGGTCTCCAGGTCGACATGGGCCTTGTCCAGATCCAGGCTGGCCTTGGGGGCCACCTTCTTGACCTTGGCCAGACCGACGGCCTGCAGCATGCGAATATAGAACCAGCCGATGTCGAATTCGTACCATTTGTGGGCGAAACGGGCTGAGGAGGCATGGCCGTGGTGGTTATTGTGCAACTCTTCGCCGCCGATGAAGAAGCCGATGGGGAAGATGTTACGCGAGGCGTCGCGGGTCTCGTAGTTGCGATAGCCCCAGAAATGACCAACACCGTTGATGACACCGGCGGCCCACAGTGGGATCCAGAGCACCTCTACCAGCCAGATGATGCCGCCGACCCAGCCGAACAGGAACAGGTTCAGGCCCAGCAACAATAGCAGGCCGAGTGCCGGGAAACGGCTGTAGACATTGCGCTCCACCCAGTCATCGGGCGTGCCCTGGCCGTAGCGCTTGAGGGTCTCCTGGTTCTTGGCCTCTTTCTGATACAGGAGTACACCACCGAAAAAGACTCGTCCAATGCCGGAGACCTGGGGGCTGTGCGGGTCTTCCTCGGTTTCACACTTGGCATGGTGTTTACGGTGGATGGCCACCCATTCCTTGGTCACCATGCCGGTGGTGAGCCAGATCCAGAAACGGAAGAAATGGCTGACAATGGGGTGCAGTTCAACTGCGCTGTGGGACTGGTTGCGGTGAAGATACAGCGTAACGCTGGCAATGGTGATCTGGGTGACGATCACGCCCGTCAGGATCAACTGCCAGGCGCTGAAATTGAGTATTCCGTCTAACATAAATATGAGTTCTCGTTGTTTAGTTGTAATCGGGGATGTATTCCCGTGTGGACTGCAGCGTTGTCGGTATCAATCATTATAGTCTGAAACATAGACCCTGCAGATTGCCTCGGGTTCCGTCGATTCGGCTTATTGCTCGGCGGGGAGGTCGCGTATGACATCAACGCCCTTGGGCGGTGTGAAGTTGAAGGCATTGAAGCCATGGGTAATGTTTCGTTCCACGTTCTTGAACTGTATGAAGGTAGAGTAACCAAGGGCGTCCTCAAGCTCCATGATGCGAAGCTCGCGATCCTTTCGGGTAAAGGCGATGCGAACCTTCTCAAAGGCCGATTCGGCCTTCTTCGGCGTCAGTTCCACCCAGTACAGGGTGTGCCGATCCTTGCCCTGCTCCAGTTCCCGTGTCGTGAAGCTTTTGTCGAGGTCGCTGTGACCACTTAACAGCAGGATCGGGGTGTCGCCGATGGCCGCATCCAGTTGCTTGACGATGGCCTGCTCCAGGTCCGGGTCATAGGACCAGATACGGTCGCCGTCGGCGACATAGAGTTGCTCATAAGGCAGTTTATATTCGAGCCGCACCTTGCCAGGCTTTTCCAGTAACAATACGCCGCTACTCTCCTGCACGACGCGGTTCTCCTGGTCGGTTCGATACTGGACAAAGTCCGCGCGCAGGGTGCGCACCTCATTGAAAAAGGCATTGAGGCTGTCGATACCTTCGCCGGCATGGAGTGATTGGGCGGCCACACTAAACAGCAACAGACCGAGTATTGAGAGTTTTTTCATGGATTAATCCTTGGGTGGAGGCGGTGCCAGGACTTCGCGATTGCCATTGGATTGCATGGGACTGACAATCCCCTGGTTCTCCATCTCCTCGATCAGTCTCGCGGCACGGTTGTAACCTATCTTGAGCCGGCGTTGGACGCCAGAGATGGAGGCCCGGCGTGTCTCGGTGACGATAGCGACGGCCTCGTCATATAAGGGATCGGCGTCTTCGCCACTGCCGCCGCCGGATTCGCCCGGCATACCGGGCAGCGCCTCGCTGGGCCCTGAGAGCACTTCTTCGATGTAATTGGGTTCACCCGATTTCTTGAGGTGATTGACGACCTTGTGTACCTCCTCGTCGGCAACAAAGGCGCCATGCACGCGAGTCGGAATCCCGGAGCCCGGTGGCATGTAGAGCATGTCGCCATGTCCGAGCAGGTTTTCCGCGCCACCCTGGTCCAGGATGGTGCGCGAATCGACCTTGGACGAGACCTGGAAGGCGATACGGGTGGGGATGTTGGCCTTGATAAGACCGGTAATGACGTCCACCGACGGCCGTTGTGTCGCCAGGATCAGGTGAATGCCGGAGGCACGGGCCTTCTGCGCCAGACGGGCGATAAGCTCCTCGACCTTTTTACCGACCACCATCATCATGTCGGCGAGCTCGTCCACCACGACCACGATATAGGGCATGGGTTCGAGGGTATCGGGCTCTCCGCCCAGTTCGGCCAGGGCCGGATCGGCAAGCGGATCGACAATGGGCTCACCTTTTTCCTGGGCGTCTTTAATTTTGCGGTTTGCACCAGAGATATTGCGTACCCCGAGAGCTGCCATCAGCTTATAGCGCCGCTCCATCTCGGCCACGCTCCAGCGCAGGGCGTTGGCGGCCTCCTTCATGTCGGTGACCACCGGGGCCAATAGGTGGGGAATGCCCTCGTATACCGACAGCTCCAGCATCTTGGGGTCGATCATGATGAGGCGAACGTCCTCGGGATCGGCCTTGTACAACAGGCTCAGGATCATGGCATTAATGGCCACGGATTTGCCCGAACCGGTGGTACCCGCCACCAGCAAATGAGGCATTTTGGCCAGGTCGGCCACCACGGGGGCGCCACTGATGTCCTTGCCCAGGGCCAGGGTGAGGGGCGAGCCGGAGCCCTCATATTCCTTCGAACGCAGGCTTTCGCTGAGGGCAATGATCTCGCGATTTTCGTTGGGGATCTCCAGGCCCATGGTGGTCTTGCCCGGTATGACCTCCACCACGCGCACGCTGGCCACCGAGAGGGAACGTGCCAGATCCTTGGAGAGATTGCTGATCTGACTCGACTTGATCCCCGCCGCCGGCTGGATCTCGAAGCGGGTGATGACCGGTCCCGGATGCACCGCTTCCACCGCCACCTCGATGCCAAAGTCGGCCAGTTTAAGCTCAACCTGTCTCGAAATGGCCTCCAGCGCCTCACGTGACAGCCCTTCACCGGCCGCCATCGGGGCATTGAGCAGTGACAACGGTGGCAGCACCTCCGTTGTCTCAGCCGCCTCGAACAGGGGCACCTGGCGTTCGCGCTCCTCGCGTTCGCTGATCTCGATCTTCTTGATGACCGGTTCGATTCGCGGCGGCTGGCGCTTGCCGGCCTTTTTCACTTTTTGCTCCACCACTTCCTTGCGCACGGCGCGGGCCCTCTTGCCCTCGATCTCATCCTTAATACGGTGAATGGTATCCATGACCCGGTCATAGACATTCATCACCAGCTGGCCGATGCGATCCATCAGCGCAAACCAGGAGAAATTGGTAAACAGGGGCACGCCGAACAGGAACAGGATCAACAGGAGTAGAGTCTGGCTCTTATACACATTT
>JABURT010000161.1 GCA_014762495.1 Gammaproteobacteria bacterium
GACCAAAGCGATGTACGCCGCGACCGGCCAGGGTCTCGATGTTGGCCTGGGTGGCCGCATCCTGCCACATCTGCTGGTTCATGGCCGGCGCCACGCACAGCGGGGACTCGGTGGCCAGGCAGAGGGTGGTGAGCAGATCGCCCGCCTCGCCGTTGGCGAGACGGGCGAGAAAATCAGCTGTGGACGGCGCGACGAGCACCGCATCGGCCCAACGCGCGAGCTGGATGTGGCCCATGCCCTGCTCCGCCGCCGGGTCCAGCAGGTCGGTGTGGACCGGATTGCCGGAGAGGGCCTGGAAGGTAAGCGGGGTCACAAAGGCCTCGCCACCGGCGGTCATCACCACCCGCACCTCGGCCCCGACCTCCTTCAGCCGGCGCACCAGTTCGGCGGCCTTGTAGGCGGCAATCCCACCGCTGACGCCGACAATGACCCTTTTATTAATGAGTGAGCTCATCTGGCGGAGTTTATCAGAAGGCCTCGCCGCTGCGTACACAAGGGATTACACTTTGGGAACAGCGTGACAGGGAGGGTCACCATGAGCATACGCGACTGGCCGGCACAGGAACGGCCAAGGGAAAAACTGCTACAAAACGGGGCTGCGGCCCTGTCCGACGCCGAGCTGCTGGCTATCTTTCTTCGCACCGGCATTGCCGGCCGCTCGGCCGTCGATCTGGCCCGCGATCTCCTGCACGAGTTCGACGGCCTGCGCCCACTGCTGGAGGCCAGTCAATCCGAGTTTTGCGCCCGCAAGGGCCTTGGCCAGGCCAAGTTCGTGCAGTTGCAGGCGGTGCTGGAGATGGCCCGACGCCACCTGGCCGCCACTCTCCGCCGCGGCGATGCCCTCTGTTCCCCCGACGATACGCGCCGCTTTCTCACGGCCCAGATCCGCCACTATCCCTATGAGGTCTTTGCCTGCCTGTTTCTCGACAACCGCAACCGGGTCATCGCCTTCGAGGAGCTGTTTCGTGGCACCATCAACGGCGCCTCGGTCCATCCACGCGAGGTGGTGCGACGAACCCTGGCGCACAATGCCGCCGCCCTGATCCTGGCCCATAACCACCCCTCGGGCGTGGCCGAACCGAGCCAGTCCGACCGCCGCCTCACCGAGCGCCTCAAGCAGGCCCTGGAGCTGGTGGAGGTGCGGGTGCTGGACCATATCGTGGTGGGCGACGGCGAACAGATCTCCTTTGCCGAGCGCGGTTGGCTCTGAAAGCGCGCAAATCGCGGCTCAAGGGGCTTTCTTGCTTGTGGTTCGAGGCCGCTTTTGGTATAAATACGCGCTTTCTTTTGTGCCGAGCGCAAAAAGACCCGTTTTTTGGAGGCTCTCAAGATGTCTAAGGTTTGTCAGGTTACCGGCAAGCGTCCCGTTACCGGTAACAACGTGTCACACGCGAACAACAAGACCAAGCGCCGTTTCCTGCCCAACCTGCACTCGCATCGCTTCTGGGTAGAGAGCGAGAAGCGCTACGTTAAACTGCGTGTCAGCTCCGCCGGCATGCGCACCATCGACAAGAAGGGCATCGACGCCGTTCTGGCCGAGATGCGCACCCGCGGCGAGAAGGTTTAAGGAGATAGCTCATGGCCAAGGCCGTACGTGAAAAAATTCGCCTGGTGTCCAGCGCCGGTACCGGTCACTTCTACACCACGACCAAGAATCGCCGCACCAAGCCGGAAAAGATGGAAATCAAGAAGTTCGATCCCGTCGTTCGTCAACACGTAATGTACAAAGAAGCCAAGATCAAGTGATTCAATAACTTGATTAAATTTAGGGTTTCTGTAAATTCCGTGTAAAAACGCCCTCAACAGGGCGTTTTTTGTTTTTAAGTCCCCCCTTACTTCGCCGATAATTCGGGGACAGGCGCAAGGCCTGATCCAATACACAATCGAAGGATGAAGTAGTTCGAATGCTAGATGTATTTGTGGGACGACAGCCTATCTACCGAAAAGATCTGTCTCTCTACGCCTATGAACTGCTTTTTCGTGGCAATCCATCCGATGCCGCCGCCCACGTGGTGGACAATGATGCTGCCACCAGTCAGGTGCTTTATAACGCCTTCATTGAGATTGGACTGGAGAAGATCACCGGCGAGCACCGCGCCTTCGTTAATCTGACCGAACGCTTCCTGATGGGTGAGTTCCCCCTGCCCTCTGACAACAAACGCCTGGTACTTGAGATCCTGGAACACGTCAAAGTCACCCCGACACTGATCGATGCGGTGAGAGAATTGAAAGAAAAGGGGTACAAGGTAGCGCTGGACGACTTCGTCTATCGTCCCGAACTCAAACCGCTAGTGCCCATGGCGGACATCATCAAGATCGACTTGCGTGCGCTCTCTGAAGATCAGCTCAAGCGCTATGTCAGCATTCTACGTGACAAGACCGACGCCAAACTACTGGCAGAGAAAGTCGAAACCAAGCAAGAGTTTCAACACTGCCTCAATCTCGGTTTCGAGTTTTATCAGGGCTACTATTTCTCCAAGCCGCATATCATAAAAGGCGAAACCATCCCCCACAACAAGCTCACCGTGTTGCAGCTCATCGCCCGTATCCAGGATCCACAGCTGGGCATGGATGAACTGGAGAAGATCATCTCCATGGATGCCAGCCTGGCCTACAAGCTTCTACGCGTGGTCAATTCCGCCTCCTTCAATCTCAGCAAGGAAGTGGACAGCATCAAGACCGCGCTCATCCTGTTGGGAATGGATAACGTCAAGAACTGGGCCTCCATGCTGGCCCTGAGTCAGATCGATGACAAACCCCATGAACTCATGGTGATGGCTTTGGTGCGCGCCAATATGAGCTTCGAGCTGGCCAGAAAGCTCAATGTTGCCAATCCCGACAGCTACTTCACCGCAGGAATGCTTTCAATACTCGATGCACTGCTGGACCGTCCCATGGATGAAATCCTGGGACAGCTCCCCCTGTCCAATGAAATCCGCACCGCGCTGGTGGAGAAAAGCGGCAACATGGGCAAGGTGGTGGATTGCGTATTGCACTATGAAAAGGGGGAATGGGATGAAGTGCTCGCCGACTGCAGCACCGATCTCGCCCTTAACCACATTAAGGATACCTACCTCAACGCGGTCAAAACCACCGAGGCGCTGGAATCGTCCTTCGCGAACTAGACACGGCTCAACAACAGGGCTCCGCTCTCATCCACCGTACACTGCCATCCCTCTGCAATCAGGCTGGTCGAAACCGTCTCGGTGATCAACGCCGGCCCGTTTATGTGCTGACCGGCTATCAGGCTGTCACGGGCATAGACCGCCACCTCCTGGTCAATTCCATAAAGCCTTACCCAGCGTGGATTCGATTCGCCAGAGGCGTCAGTCAAGGCTTGCAGGGGTATGGAGGAGTCCGGTCCCTCGACCCTTTGTCGCAAGTTCACCAGTTCCACCTCCAGTTCATTCATGGCATGGCCATAACGCTCACGATGCAGGCGATGATAGGCCTCGATGGCCTGCTCGACGGAACCTTGCCAGGGTAGATTCAGACTGTAGGATTGGCCCCGATAACGCAGGTCCAGTGTCGGCGTCTGACGTATGGCACCGGCGTCGACCCCCTCTTGCTGCAAGGCCTCTGCCCCGTGCCGGCCCAGTCGGGCCAAGGCCTGTTCGATATCCGACTCCGCCATCCTTGCCAAGGGCGCAATATGTGTGTGCGAGAGTTGTCGCGAGCGTGGCGCCACCAACATGCCCATGGCCGAGAGCACCCCGCTATTGACCGGTATCAGGGCACGCTGCATACCGAGCGACTCTGCCAGGGCACAGACATGCAGTCCGCCGGCGCCCCCAAAGGAGACCAGTGCCAGTGCGCGCGGATCCACCCCGCGCTGAACCGAGATCACGCGCAGGGCTCGGGCCAGGCGTTCATTGGCAATATCGATGATGCCGGCGGCAACGGCCTCCAGTTCCAGCCCCA
>JABURT010000167.1 GCA_014762495.1 Gammaproteobacteria bacterium
ACCGCATGACGCGCACGCGTCGCCACCGAGACCAATCCGCGGCAGCGGATTGGTCTCGGTGGCGACGCGTGCGCGTCATGCGGTGCTGCTCAGCAGTCAGCGTCCGGAGATCATGTCCCACGGCGTCGAGACCACCGAGGAGCTGGCACCACTGCTTGAACGTGCCTCCGTCATCGCCATCGGTCCAGGACTGGGCCAGTCGGAATGGGGCCGGGCCCTGTACGCAGCCACCATGGCCACGGACAAACCCTTGGTGGTGGATGCCGATGCCCTCAATCTGCTGGCGGCCGCGCCGCAGCCACGCGGCAACTGGATCCTGACCCCGCACCCTGGCGAGGCGGCCCGGTTGCTTGGGGTCAAGCCCGCCGATATTGAGGTGGATCGTTTCCAGGCCGCACGTGAACTGCAAAAACGTTACAAGGGGATCATCGTGCTCAAGGGGGCGGGCAGCCTGGTCATCGGAGAGAACGAACGCATCCACGTCTGCGCCGACGGCAACCCCGGTATGGCCTCGGGGGGCATGGGCGATGTGCTCACCGGTATCATTGCCGGCCTGCGCGCACAACGATATGACGCGCTGCAATCGGCACAGCTGGGCGTCTGCCTGCACGCTGCCGCGGGTGATGCCGCCGCCGAGAATGGCGAACGCGGCCTCCTCGCCAGCGACCTTATGCCCTGGATCCAACGGCTGGCAAACCCGACACCGTGATGAGCCATCCAGAAATCGTCGATATCTATCTTGAGGGCGAGGAGGCCATGCTGGCCTTTGGTGCCGAGCTGGCTTCCGTACTCGATGGGGCCCGCGTACATCTGGTGGGAGACCTGGGCGCAGGAAAGACCACCCTGGTACGCGGTATCCTGCAGGCCATGGGCCATCGCGGAGCAGTCAAGAGCCCTACCTATACCCTGGTGGAACCCTATCATCTCAAGGATCGGGCGATCTATCACTTCGACCTCTATCGCCTGGGCGACCCCGAAGAGCTGGAATACATGGGGGTGCGGGACTATTTCGAAGAGGAGTCTCTTTGCCTGGTGGAGTGGCCCGATAAGGGGCAAGGATACCTGCCTGAGTCCGATTTGACCGTCACCATTGAGTACCAGGGCGAGGCACGTGCACTCAAGCTTGAGGCTGGCACCGGGAAGGGGGGGCAGATCCTCAGCGCCCTGGCGGCAAAAATGCAGCAAAATCCTTGATATTACCGCTACCTTTGACTAGTAATTGAATAGTTTATTAAGATCATTCCGTAACTTTATGTAATTAATAGAAATTAAAACCTTGAACCGGCGATCCCGGCAGGGCAGAATAGACAAAACAGGACATGTGATAAGAACGATGCGCATACTGAGTGGCCTCCTCATCCTCCTGCTTGCCAGCACGGCATACGCCGATTCCAGCCTGCGCGTGGAAGGCGTTCGCATGTGGCATGCCCCGGACTCCCTGCGCATGGTCTTTGATGTCACCGATTCCGCTGAACACCGCCTGTTCCTGCTCTCCAATCCCGACCGCGTCGTCATCGACATCAAGAATGCCTCTGCTGCCCGGCTGTTGCTGCCCTCGGACCAACTGGATGACAGTTGGCTCAAGGGGATCCGCAGTGCCCGTCGCACCTCAGGCGACTACCGCGTGGTACTGGACCTGAAACGTCGGGTCACCCCCAGCAGTTTCAACTTAAAGCCCAATAACCACTATGGCCATCGCCTGGTGGTCGATCTCAAGACCTCGGCCACGGTCGAGGAAGACAAACAGGAGGCGGCGCGCGTCTCGACCCGGCCGCCGGTGGAGGTGAAGTCGGCGCGTGACCTGGAGAGCGGGCGTGATGTCGTCATTGCCATCGACGCCGGTCATGGCGGTGAGGACCCCGGGGCCCTGGGGCATCGCGGTACGCTCGAGAAGGACGTGGTATTGCAGGTGGCGCGCCAGCTCCAGGCCCTGGTGGACCGTGAGCCCGGCATGAAGGCGGTCATGATTCGCGACGGCGACTACTACGTCAGCCTGCGTGATCGCGTGCAGAAGGCTCGCGATTCGCGCGCCGACCTGCTGGTCTCCATCCATGCCGATGCCTTCAAGAACCCGCGTGCCAGCGGCTCCTCGGTGTTCGCCCTGTCTCATGACGGCGCCACTTCGGAGGCGGCGCGCTGGCTGGCCGAGAGCGAGAACTCCTCCGACCTCATCGGCGGTGTCAGCCTCGGCGACAAGGACGAGGTACTGGCCTCGGTCCTGCTCGACCTCTCGCAGACCGCCTCCATTCAGGCCAGCCTGGACGTGGGCGACAATATTCTGCGCAATCTCAAGCGCGTCGGTCGCGTGCACAAGCACCGAGTCGAACAGGCCGGTTTCGTGGTGCTCAAATCCCCCGATATCCCATCCATCCTGGTGGAAACGGCCTTTATTTCCAATCCCACCGAGGAGCGCAAGCTCAAAACCCGCTCGCACCAGTCCAAGCTGGCCTCGGCGCTGTTGAAGGGGATACGCGACTATTTCACCAGTAATCCGCCGCCGGGAACCTTGCTGGCGATGCGCAAGTCGGCCGAGAAACAGGCCCATGTGATTCGAAACGGCGAAACCCTGACATCCATTGCGCGACGCTACAAGGTCTCTATGGATGCCATCCGCGTCAGCAATCGTCTTAGCGGAGACCGGCTGAAGGCGGGTCAGGTCCTGCACATCCCCATCGACAGCTAACCCGAACTGAGATTGACCGCACAGGCGGTCCCGCACTTGCTACAATGCCGGCATTTGACGATGCATTGATCCCACACCGATGATCCCAGTCACAGCGACCCGTATTCACTCCCTCACCGAGCAATTGGCCAACCAGATCGCTGCAGGTGAAGTGGTCGAACGGCCTGCCTCGGTGCTCAAGGAACTACTCGAAAATGCCCTCGATGCCGGGGCCGAACGGATCGAGGTTGAGGTCGAGAAGGGAGGCACCCGATTGATCCGGGTTCGTGACAATGGCCATGGCATCCATCCAGAGGATTTGACTCTCGCGGTGAGTCGCCACGCCACCAGTAAGATACACCGGCTCGAAGACCTGGAACGGCTCTTGAGCCTCGGTTTCCGTGGTGAGGCGCTTGCCAGTATCAGTTCGGTGGCAAGGCTAAGCCTGACTTCACGCACGCAGATGTCAGGACACGCATGGCGAGTGGAAGCACGGGGACGCGATTCACAGCCAGCACAAGCACCGGCCAGCCATCCCGTGGGGACCTCGGTGGAGGTCGAGGAGTTGTTTTTTAACACCCCGGCCCGGCGTAAATTCCTGCGCACGGAGAAGACCGAATTCAATCATCTTGAGGAGGTCTTCAAACGTGCCGCCTTGAGCCGTTTTTCGGTGGCCTTCAGCCTGAGTCACAACGGCCGTCCAATCCATCGACTCAAGCCCGCAACAAGCGCAGCCGAGCAACGGCGCCGGGTTGCCGATGTCTGCGGTAAGGCTTTTGCCGAGACCGCGCTCGATGTCGAACAATCCATGGACAGTTTCAGCTTGCACGGCTGGATCGCCCCCGCCACGGAAGGTCGCAGCAGCACGGATACCCAGTTCTTTTTCCTCAACGCTCGCATGGTCCGGGACAAGCTGATCCAGCACGCCATTCGCCAGGCCTATGAAGACACGCTTGTCGAAGGACGTCATGCCGCCTATGTCCTGTACCTGGATATGCCGGCCGAAGCGGTGGATGTCAATGTGCACCCCACCAAGCACGAGGTCCGTTTCCACCAGGCCCGCGAAGTCCACGATTTTCTGGTGGTGGCCTTGAAACGCAGCCTGGCATCGCAAGCGTTGCAACTGTCAGAGGCCCCGGCTCCGGCCTATATTGTTCCCTCCGATGGACAGGGTATGACATCGATTGCACCGTCCACAGCCCTCCGCCCATCATCAGCGGACCGGCCACA
>JABURT010000130.1 GCA_014762495.1 Gammaproteobacteria bacterium
CAGTCTAGCTCAGGGTCGAAGACTGTCAATCAGATCATGGATGTCCTCTACTATTCATTCAAATATCATCTGAAAGCAATGGGGTCAGGTCTTGAAACTTGAATCCACTATGAATTCACAATTCAAGACCTGACCCCTGACCCCGTTACTCGCTTGCGCCGAATTCAAAATTCAAGACCTGACCCCGTTACTGCTCGCGCGGACGGGATTGAGTACGATATATCGACTCAGTTCCAGTAAGTAGCTGTCTTTTTGCACGATGATGGCTTTGTACCGGCCCTGGAAGACATGACCGACGCGTTCATGGGTTCGATTGAATTGTTGGGTGTAGACGCCATTGAGCTGGCGCATGCCCTGGGAGAGATTGCCGTCGGGGGTTTCCAGTAGAAGATGGTAGTGATTGCTCATCAAGCAGTAGGCATGTACCACCCAGTTATACCGCTCACATACATGAGTCAAGTTCGACAGAAAATCTCGTCGGTCCTTGTCATCAAGATAGATATCCTTTTGCCCGTCTCCCCGTGAGGTCACGTGATATAGGGCTCCAGCATATTCGATTCGTAGGGGGCGGCTCATGTTCAGAGCCTAGCTCGCCGAATTCAAAATTCAAGACCTGACCCCGTTACTCTCTGCTATCCGATGGCTGTCCCCGACTACCCTCGGATTTCGCATAAACATATGATGTCACTAATTTTGTTAAATTTGAATTATTAGACCACACATTAACATGCACCAGTTCATCACTTCCCATAACTGTTGGATAAACAAGTTCTAATCTATCCTTATGCACAATCAAAATTGCATTTAGCTCATCCAAAATATATACAGGCGATACACCCTGACTGCTATCTGGAAGCAAAACACTCACAGATAATGCATCAACTAGATCTTCCTTCGACAAACCGTTACACACATCACCGGAATCAAATCTACCAATTGAGTTATACAGACTTGTATAAAAATCATAATTTTGTAGCGCCAGATGTAATCCATATTGCTCTAAGCTAGACAGATATTGACGTGAATTGTGATTGATTTTTAAAATCGAGATCTCCCACCCCTTAGCTTTATATATAACTCCAGGAAAGAATTTTGCTGAATTAATTTTCTTTTTATAATTCAAATCAGGTATCAGAACACCCCAATTATCTTCAGACTTTATTAGCTTAATGTTGTTCTCGTCATACTCTATTCCTGGACTTCTTTTGTAAGCATCCAATCTGCCTAGATTCAAATCATTATAAAATATTTGACAATCAATACCAGATATTTCATCAGCACCAGCTCTAGCTGATAACACAAATAAGACTGAAAAGAGTATAAGCATGATTCTCATATCACTTCCCACATGGTGATGAGCTACAGTAATTCGAGAAATGCTTAAGCCCTTCTCCGACCATCCCTGTTACTGCTGCTGGTGATTCTGGACTTGTAAGCATTTGTGAAGTATTCATACTGCTCAGTCCTTTGATCGTAAATGCACCATCAACAAACTCTGTTGAATTTTTTAGCTTAAGTCCTTTTACACCACCGACTGCGTTACTTAATGCCCCTGCCATTTTTAATGGAGCTGATGTTGAATAAATCCCTCCTAACCCAGTCATTTGATCTGCAGCAAATTCAATAAGAGCTGGAAGAACTTGCTCTAAGTGATCATTTCGCAAATCAAGTTCTAATTTTTGTCGAGCCGCATTTGCAATACCAGGACTAGTCATAAGTGTTGCTGCATCATCAAAGTCTTCATAGTATCCAGCCGATGTGGCCAACGTTGCAATGACTGCCCTATCAGCTCGATCAGATGGATTTAGTTTTCCAACAAGATCCCTTACAAAGGCTAAATTTGATCTAATTATATCAGCATCATCGGCTTCCTGCCCCGTTGGATCAGTATACCTTACAGGGTTTTGTAAAGCATACCCATATAAATTAAGGTTTCGTGTTTCAAAGACACCTCCTTTACCAGGCAGATTAAAGTAGCCACTCGCACTGCCTAACTTCGGATATATGAATTGTATCTTGTCTTCTTTCTTACTTAATGTAGGTGGTAAGTATTGACCTAAAATAGGATCAGGAGAAACCCAAATCGAAGTCCTAGGATCATAATACCGCGCCCCGTAATAATACAACCCAGTCTCCGAATCGTATTCTTTTGAGGTATACATATAAGGCGTCTTCTTAGACCCGCCTTCCTGCACCCACGTCTCCCCAAACGGGAAGTACTCCAGATGCTCCTTCAGATCGCCCTTCTCATCGGTCAGATAGGCGGTCGAGCCCAGGTGGTCCGGATGGTAATAGAACACCTGCTCCTTGGCATCGCCGATGATCACCACCTCGTCGCCGGTGTACTGGTCGATCTCATCCTGTCCGCCGGTGCAGCCGGCGTTGATCTCGTCGCAGTTGCCGGTGTCGGTGGCATCATCGCCGTCGATCTGCCCGTCGCCGTACCAGGGCGAGGACGGATTTTCCTTGAGGTACTGCAGGTTCGGATTCTTGTTGACGTTTTGCGCCACCTCGTTGGCCCGGTCGGAGCGGTTGTAGATCCCCTGCCCCGGATGGCCCCCTTCGTGCTTGTTGGCGCCCTGGCCGTTATTGGCCTTGTCGTTCTGCCTGCCCTTGCCATTGCCGTTGCTGGTATTGGTATTGGAATGGCCGTTGGCATACCGGTTGCCCCGCTCGGCCGACTTGACGTAGCCCGGCGCGCTGGCGGACTTGCCATTATTGCTCTTGTCGCGGTACTTGGGATGGTCCTCGGCCTTGTAGTTGCCCGGGATCTGGCTCTTGGGCCGTCCCTCGGAGCTGCGCGTATTACGCGGCTTGGTGCGGAAGACTATGGAGCCGCCGGCGTGCTTGGTGAGCATGCGGCTTGAGCCCACGAAGACGTGCTTGGTGGTCAGCACGTCGTTGGTGAGCTGGTAGTACTGGTTGATGTAGTACGTGGTCTTGCCGGTGTTGGCGCTGTTGTTCTTGACGTATTTCACCACCCGCTGGCCCTTGTCGTCGTAGGCGAACAGGCTGGTGTACTTGTCGTCGTTGATGCGCTGGATCCGGTTTTCGTCGTCCCAGTAGATGCGGCGGCTCTGCTCGCCGTCGTCCGTGGTCCAGCCCAGCTGGTTGCCGTTGGCATCGTACCGGAAGGCCCGATCGCCGATCACGCTCGGGGCGTGGGGCTGGTTGTTCTCATAGGCATAGTCCCAGTTGTAGCTGGTGCCCTGGATGAGACTCTCCACGCCATCACCGCCACTGCGTACATGGACCTGCGACTTCGACTGGATGTTGTGGATGCCGTCGTAGGCCATGCTCAGGCTGTAGCTGTCCTGGCCGTTATCGGCGCCACCCTGATGGTAGCTTCCGCTGGAGTAGGTCAGACGATAGAGGCTGTCGTAGTTATACTCCTGGTGGCTGTAGCCGCCGATGCCGTCGATGGGGCTAACGTCGTTGGTGCGCGACGTGATATTACCCACCCGGTCGAAGTCGTAGGTCAGATTCTGGAATGTGCCCTGGCGGCCGTGGCTCTCAAGTTTCTCCAGGTAGCGGCGCGCCGGGTCGTAGTCGTAGGTGGTCTCCACCCCGTTGCCGTAGCGGATGTACTTGCGCTGCTCGAACTTGTCGTACTGGATGGACTCGATGAAGGTGTTCTTCACCCCGCCCTTCTCGCCGGTGATCCGGTTCACCTGGCCGCCACGGTCGTAGTGGTAGCGCACGATGTCGCCGTCGGGGTAGGTGAGCTGCTTCATGCGGCCCCAGCTGTCGTAGTCGTAGCGGGTGACGAAGACCTCCGCGGTGAAGCGCTGCGAGGGATCGAAGTTGATGGTATCCACCTCCTTGATCATCTCGCCGAGCTTGCCGTAGAAGCGCTCCTCGGTGCCGGCCTGGTGGGTCACCCTGGTGATCCGTCCGGCACGGTTATCGGGGGCACCCGGTGCGCCGTACTCGTAGCGGACGTTGTTGTCGGCGCCGATGCACTCATTATCGCTCGAGGCCACGGTGCAGCCCTGGATATCGGCCGGGTTGTTGGGATAGGTGATCTGCTTGAGGCGGCCATATTCATAGGCGTACTCGATCGCGCTGCCCTCGCCCTGCCTGCGGATATTGGCGGTGACCTTGCGGATCAGGTTACCCGCGAGGTCGTAGGCCATCTCCACCTTGCCCATGTCGGGATTGTCGATAACCGTGCGGCGGCCCAGGTTGTCGTAGGCCACGGTGGTCTCGTTGCCCTTGGCGTCCTTCACCTCGGTGATCTGCTTCATGGGATCGTAGGCGTAGGTGGTGTTCAGGGTCTGCCGGTTGCTGCTGTCACCCCGCGGATTAAAGGCGAATTCGCGCACGTTGGTGATCAGCTCGCGGGCGTCCTTGAAGGTGATCTTCTGGTTGCCCTCGGCGTCGGTGACGGCGGTCTTGAACTGGGTCTGGCCGCCCTTGTCCTCACCGAAGCTGTACTCGGTCGCGGTGACCGATTCGTCGGGCAAGAACACTTTCAAGGTCCGATCCAGGGTGTCGTAGGTCGTTCTGGTTGGTTTCACCATGTCATAGGCTTGATAGAACTCGGTTACATCACCGAAGTGTACGGTGGGATAGTACTGCGCCACGCTACGGCCCAGGGCGTCGAAGCCGACACGACCGGAGACGATATTACCTGCCTTGAGTGATCCTCCATTGTATAGAGTGGCTGTCTTCTTGGTCTGGATCACGCGCTTGAGACCGTCGGTGAAGAGTACGGTCTCAATAAAGTTACCTTTGTGTTCAGGATCGATGTGCTTGGTATGGGCGTAGGGGCGCTCTGCATCCGGCTGGTAATCAAACCAGATGGTCCAGTCACCGGACTTCTGTTGATAGGGACCCGTGATGGTCCGGACGCGACCGGCGGCGTCATAAGTATAGGACATGACGTTGCCGTTGAGATCGGTGGTGCTCAATACCTTGCCGAAGCGGTAGTCGTAGCTCGCCTCGGAGTGGTAACCGAAGTTCTTGTCGTCGATGCGCACCACATGGGTATTGACGGTGTCATCGTAGGTGAAGCCGAACTGACGGCGCTGGCCATTGGCGTCCACGGGGCCTGTGACCGTCTCGATGTTGCCGTAGGCATCGTAGGTGAGCTGGGTCTCGGCCTCCTTGCCATCATTCAGGTACTGGCTGACGGTGGTGAGATTACCTTTGTCATTGTAGACGGCGCGGCGCTCGCGCAGGATCTCCCCACCGGGACCGCCCTGGCGCACGGTAATGTGAGTCGGCTTGCCAACGATGTAGGCAGTGGTATTGCTCTCATACTCTATTTTAGCGTAGACATCGTCGGTGCTGGTGTCACCATCGCCGTAGTCATAATACTCAACGACGTTACCGAGGACATCATAGACCTGGCCTGTACGGGTGTACTGTCCCGGCGTACCGGTCGAACCCGTGTCGGGTTCGAAGAAATGGGTATCGGTACGGCTCAACTTGGGGAAGATAACCTTGTTTTGAGCAATGCCGTAGTCCACGTCATTGGCGGCGTTTTCCCCATGCAGGGAAGCCAGAGTGGAGACGTTTACCTCGTCCAGCTCATAGGTATTTATGGTTTCACGATAGGTCTCACCCTCACCGTTCTGGATGGCCACGGCACTCATCAACCCCTTTGCGGCATAGCTATCATTGCGGTATTGGCGCACCACCTTGCGCAGGGCATGCCCGACACTGTCCTTGTAGGACTCGGTGACGGTGGCATAGCCGTAGAAGTCGCGCTCGGCACGGTCGTGGTAACCATCCTGATAATCGTACTCGATGATCTGGATATCGGAGATCTCTTGCAGGTTGCCCTCTTCATCGGCATAGACGGCATCGCCGGTTTCGCCGTCGGAGATTTCGACCTTGCTCATCACCCATTTGGATTGGGGTTGGTCATAGTTATTGCCCGAGCGTTCATAGGCTAGGGTGAACCGGGCGCCGAGAGGACGCTCGACACTGTAAAGCAGGTTGGTTCGCCCGGTGCGATTTCTGCGTACGTTCATGTTGGTGTTATTGTTAGAACGAACCAGATCAGGCAAGCCGTCACCGTCTACGTCACGCAGGCTAACCTCGGAGTTGGAGATGTTGAACCCGCCATTGATACTGGGATTGATGACAACCCCAATATTAAAGAATGTAACACCCCAGGTATAAGCGGCACTACCAGTTAGACTGGCGGAGAGGTTGCCGCCCAAGCGATCACCATAGATCGTTGTCCAGGTCACCGGACTGGTGAAACCATTACCCGTGTTAAAACTAACCTTGACCGCAGTATTCTGGCCCTGCGGTCCGATCCCCTTCAAGCCGGACAGGCTGAGCAGATTGTCCAACTGCTTAGATACATCAGTCTCGGCCCAGACCTTGTCCGGTAAGCCGTCACCATTAACATCCGTCAGCTGGGTATAGCTATAGCTGGAGGACATGCCCGGAGAAATACCGAAGGAAAAGGAACGGACACTGGTAGCTTCACCAGTTTTTTGGTTTAGGATTTGAGTCAGACTGGATATACCACCACTCAGATTTATCGGATTATTTAGGCTATAACTGGCGTTCAACTTTCCATGGGTCCAGTCTCGGTAACCATCGAAACTATAGCCTAGATTCAGGGCCACCTCGAGCAGTCCGCCAGCCACCTTCCGTATCTTATCCGGTAGTCCGTCCCCGTTCACATCCATCATTTCAAAGGAACTTTCACCCGTACTGCCGGACAAGCTAAGACCATAGCTAAGATAAGGTCCAGATTTGCTCAACACATTGGTCTGGGGATTGCCGCTGGGCTTGGCATCGGGTTCGATCGGGTCAAAGCCCTTGCTCAAGCTAAATGACTTTGATTCACTTTGGCGGATCTTGAGATCAAAGGGTCTGACCAGCGCCAGCTTTGGATCCCGCACGGTGTACAGAACCTTACGGTTACCGATGATATCCGGGATCCGGTCACCGTTAAGGTCCATATAGTCCTGTAGGCTGTAATTGGGAGTGTCACCCACATTCAGCGAGACCCAGGGGGTCTGTCCACTTATGCTGTATCCGCTGTTTTCACCGCGCTTGATCACCGCACGGACCGCTCCGAGCCCATAGTCGGGCTCTCCTCCTGCATTATCAAAAATGCTAAAGCTGTCTTCACCCTGGCGTGAGGCACTCATTTCGGTGGCTGTAATCCACCAACGATTGTCACCAGACACCCACCGTTTGGTATAGGGATCAGGTGCTGCGCCGAGGTTGTATTTACTGTCCTCGGCATCGTAGTCCTCAGGTTGTTCACCCTTGTTCTCAGGTTTTTTCAGCAGATCCTCGTTGATCGGCGACTTGGAACGATCGGATCCGTCAAGAGTGAAGTCCAAACCACCATTATAGGCCAGGTAGGTCCAGCCACGATATGCAACAGGAAAACTAAAATCGCCACCGTCATCATAGAAATTCAGGACTGTTTGCTGGGACGTTTCCTGATTGTAACCATGAGGCATGACAATCTGGAGATATGAGGTCGCGTGCACAACATTGCGCAGATTTATCGCAATCTCAACATCCTCCTCGCTAACCTCATTACTGACTTGATAACTGACTTGAACAGAGTGATTCTCCACAGACTGATACAAGCCGTTATCGCTGGTCTCGAAATAAAGACGGACTCCCCCACCTGGACCGTACATATTGTCAGGGACGATGACAGTGGCCGTCTCTACATCTTGCAACTGCCCATTTTTAATCTGATAGTCGCGGGCATAGAGTTGTTCGCCTGCGGAGTTTTCGATCACGAACCGAACATCACCTTCGAGCGCGTCGTCGGAGATCGTTAAGTTTGGTGTAAAATCTGCCTCCAAGTCACTACCCAGGCTGTCACGATCTACCGCGGCCTGATAGCCAGTCTTATTACGATAAGATATCCGCACACCACCCTTGTCTTTCATGAAAGAAGTCATGTTCGCGGCGTTGGTCAATATATCAAAGCGGATCTTATCTCCGGATGTGACCTGCAATTCCATAAGCCCGTTATCGTGAGAAATTTCACTGTTATTGACTAGATAATGTTTATCTCCAATCTTGACGCGATTTTCCCCCACTTGCTTATAGGCGCGAACAGTGAAGTTTCCAGAAGGATTTGACTGTCCAAAATGAATGAACGGGTCGATACGTACAGCCCCATCGATTGGTGCAGTCCAGTAAGTCTCGCCGGGATAGGTCACGCGCACTTCATGCGGATTGGCCTGAGTGACTTCACCCACATGAAAAAAATCGAAACGCAGACGTTCGCCTTCATTAACATTAAGGTTGGTCGAGTTGTCGATACGGCTATGTAATGTGCCAGCTTCGACAACATCCTTAATTCTCACCGTATCATTGGCAGTTGTCAGGAAGTATCCCTCCCGATAGACCTGCTCATCATTACTGTCAATGCCGTCCTGGAACCCCGCATAGCGCTTGACATTCACATTTCCTGCAAAGGGCGCCTTCCAACTATAACTATCTAGATAGCTGACACTGACGGCGGCAGAGAGCTTTGAATCCAGATCAGTTTCACGTGCCGTTGCATCAAGGTATATCTTTTCGCCCTCGTTGACATGGAAGACCTGGATATAGTCGTAAGCGGATGGGACCACACCTCCACTAATAGGGATAGTTTTCTTTGACAGCAGCGCGCCCCGCGTCTTCAAGGTCACGATGACATCAGTGCTAAGATCGTAGGTTTGATAGCCAGGTTCATCCTCGCTATAGGGTGATTCTGTGACAACTTCCTGCAGCACCTGTAGACGCGGAAGCACTGCCACATAACCGCTCTTCTCCGCCACCCAGGGCTCATACGGGGTCACCAGGTTGTTGCCTGCGTAGCTGTCCACTCCGTATGAGACCGGCACAATCAGGGTGTATTCACCCTGATCGTTCTTGACCTCCAACTCCTCAGTCTGTGGCGAACCTATAGGTTCACCGTGGTCGTTGTATTCTTCGTAGTATTGTGAGCTAGCCTCAGTGTAATAAGCCTTTGGCAGCCAGCGGATCTTGCTCAAGTCAATTGGCGAATCCGTACCGGCTCTGAAAATTAATGAATCTCCCTTCGAAACAGAGAAGGCCCCGGTCACGGGGATGCTGGCATCTTCCTCTTGCCAACTCACTTCGTCAGCAAAAAGTACTTCACTGTCGTTCTTGATGACGCGAATAGAGATATTATCTGTTGTTACTCCAGTCTTATCGAGCACACCTTCAAGTTTAATGGTGCCATCATAGGGCATAATTATCGGGCTAGCCTGTGTCGCTGTGACGTAGTCGCCGTTGGCACTGAAGTGATAGGGATTAAGATTGTTGGCATCTTTGATGCCAGTCTCACTGTGATAACGAATATTAGGCGACCAATCTACCACGTCATACTTGCCATCAGTCACCGACTGCACGCGGAAATAGATACGATCACCTTTCTCTACCTTAATGCGTGAGACTCCTGATGGTGTCTTCTCATCATGGTCATCCTTATTTATCAACAGCGACCATTCCTTTTTCTCATTGTGTTGAATGCTGACACGTACACCATCACGAGTATCCCTGGGCCTATCACTCTCGGGCAAAGACTGTTCTTCTTCATATGCTTCATGTCCATCTAATGCAGTTTTTGGTTTCAGATTGACTTTACCACTTATCGCGATCTCTCCCTTATATGGTGCAACCCATACTCTCACACTATCGGCAAGAGGGCTCGCCTTAAGCATTTCAAGCTTGAGCGATTCAAGATCCGGCGTCACCTCGCTTCGGTCTACCGCGCCAACATAAAGAGGCGCTGGAGTGAACCTACTGTCCAACTGAAATGTGGGCACTCCACCCACTAATCGGTTAAACCACACTTGCCCATTGTCAACGGCATCAACAAGGCCATCACCATTTACATCGGTAAAATAGAATTTTTCCGCTGATGTACTGCGATTATCCCTATAGGCACCACCGAAGCTGGCTGCATAACCCTCGGGCCCCTGCCCTCCACCTCGCGACTCGCTGCGACTGATCTTGGTGATACCTCTGACAGTCTCTTCGTCACCAAATCTTGTGTTACCACTTGCAGCGTTACCTAGGTTAGGACGGTATTTCAACGAACCACCTTCACGATAAACTTTGTCCGGCAATCCATCACCATTAAGGTCTAACATCGTAGCCTGGCTTTCGTTCGTACTAGAATTGCTGGACCAGGAATAACCCACTGAATTTTCTTTCGCCACACCTGTCCAACTGACACCTGCGTACAAGGAAGCCCCAGAACTCGTCCCGTTGGAACCTCCTAACAGACTTGAATTCACCTGCATACCAGGCAAATCCAACAAATAGGCATCGTCTTTCGGAGATAACCAATCACTTGGCGAATCCAGACCCTGATAACCTCCACTGCCATCATTGATTTCGTCGTAATAAGAAAAGGTGTGTTCGTTAAACAACTCGTCCCCAGCATCGTATTGGGTAATTTTTTCTAGCAGTGATTTTTCAAACGCACCTTCTCCATAGGTCAGCGCATAGCTACGTATCTTCCTGTTGCCACCATTTTCATGCAGGTAGATTGATATATTTTTAAGGCGATATGCACTGACCACTTTAAATCCCGCTCGGGCATCAATGTTTATATCTGGGCGTACGGTCTCTTCTCGTTCGAAATGGACACGATAATATGGTGACGAGGCATCCATCTCCGACAATGAATAGTGAATCTCTTTCAGATATACCTGTTTGCCACCCGCTTCCAAACCAGATGAGCGACTATCCACGTCATAGAAATAGTGTATCGAGTTGCCATTAGCATCAGTCAGCTTACGCAGGTTCCACTTAAATATACCGCTCGGACCCTTGAGCATGGAGTTGCGTGCACTGCCACTGGCCGGGGGTGCACCGTATTCGTAGACAGTGCCGTTCTTGTCAGTCACCTCCCACCAGTAGTTGGTTGGAGTATTTCCATGTCGCACGATCTTGCGGAATTGACCCTCTGTACGAGGGTAAAAAGCCATATCACCACTGCTCCTATCCCGTGCAGGTCCTTTATGTGCCACTGGACTGAGCATTTGACCTTCCAGCATATAGGTCTCGGTTTCGAATTGACTATCATAACGCGGCACGCCCCAACGGGTGTCGACCGTAATGGACGGAATACTGATGTCCCAGCCCTGGCCCAGCCAGCCGTTACCCCCACCGGAGCTATAGCTCACGGCCAATTCGGGTTGCAGACCGTTTCGGCCCGGTGGCACTTCGATGGGATAGCTCAAGTTGGCATCGCCCATATTGGTCGCCTTGGGCGGTTCAATGAGATTGATGCCAGCGCCCGGATCGGCGGCCTTGATATCCTTGATGGTGGTCGGAGTGAAATCTGCAATCTGCGGACTTTCCGGTACCGTGATGGTGGCGTTGATCATGTCGGTGAAGTGATCGGTGTGGCTGACAACGATGTTCTTTTTCTTGTCAACACCGACACGCTCCAGCGGCTTCCACTTACCGACTTTTTCGTCGTAGTAATAAGTCTGGATATCGTCCTCGGTCAGTCCTTCCGGGATCTTGCGATTGTCATAGGGGATCTCGACCTTGATGTTCTTCTTGAACTTCATGCCGTGAGGGCCGAAGCGATAGCCGTGGCGCGGGCCCTTGGTGACGTTGATCATGCCCGGGTCAAGGGGCGGCAGATCGCGCTTCTTGAGCGAAGAGATGGTTAAGCGGGTTGAGGGATCCTTGGCACCTTCCACCAGTTCGAGCACGCCTTCGTCATATTCCAAACGCAGATCGTCTTCTTGTGGCTGGTAGGCAACGGGTGTGGTCGCGACTTCAAAGTAGGCCTGCATAATGCCTTCCGCGTAGTCTCCATCGCCATGCTCCCAGAATTCGATGGTTTGCTTGATCTCCTGGCCGTCGGGGTAAATCGCGCGAATCTCTGCACTCCAGCTACCATCCTCATTGGTCTGGCTGGCATCGGACTTATCGATCAGGCCTTCAAATCCCCCCTCATCACTGAGAAGCTCCGTGCCCGCCAGATAGATCTTGGGTGTGCCGCTACCGTTGTCCATGGGTTGTACAAAACCACGAACGTAGGCACTGTCACCGAAGTATTCACCGTACTCAGGGTAGGTGAGCTCGATGCGTGGAGAACCGTAGTGCATGCCAAGGCCGGAGCCCAAAACGACTATCTCGCTAATGGAGGCATCGGCGGCACTACCGTTAACGAACATGAGACGCACGCCATCAACGCCAGCTGTACTGGTAATGTCGAGCCGATTCCAGCCGGACTGTAGTTCCCCGCCCTTTATGGCTCCCAGGTGGGCATTCTCCCAGGTATCGCCATTGAGAAACTCTACCTCGATCTTGCCATCCAGCTCTCCGCCCAGGGCGAGCATGACACCATCCAGTTGCGTGGTGCGTTCAAAATAGAAATCGAGATACGGATAGTTCTTATCCTTGCCACCCTTGGCGCTGTCACCGATATAAGGCCGCCATACCGTACCCTCATCGCCGTCAAGTACAGCGTGGGCCGGATTGGTCTCGCCCACGGGGGAACCGTCTAGGCCGGTAATCATATTGGAACCTGTGTCCAACTCAACCAATATGCCGACGTCACTGATATTGAAGCTGTGCTCTTCACCGGGAACAGAGAATTCGATGGAGTTACTACCCTGTTCTAACCATTGGGGGTGGATGGGTTCGATCTCCGATGACCAGGAGGAGGATGCAAAACGGTAGATACCACCCTGGGCTGTGTGACCATTGATAGTACGAACCGGACTGCTCCAGTGTCCGGCACCGTAAACGTTATAGGTCAGCCACGCGCGCTTGAATTGGCCCGGTTCCCGATCGATATCCAGGCTGTAGCGGTTATCACTCAGTTCATCTTTCTTGATGGGTATGTCACCGACAATGCCCACATCAGGCGTTGCGCTATAGAGCTTGCCGTGTTCGGGTGGAGTATCGGAGAGCAGCAAGGCTTCCCAGAGGGCACGGCCGCTACCGGTATTCTGGAATTCACCCTTACCCCAGACTTCAAATTCCTGGATACCTATGACGGTACTCGATTGATTGCCCCCACCATTGTTGCCCTGACCATTGCCATTGCCGCCACCGTTACCGCCACCGTTACCGCCACCGTTACCCCCGCCATTGCCGCCGGCCGCCTTGGGAGCATAGCTGATTGTATCCTGCCCTTTTACCTTCGTCGGAGTAAGTAAGAGTCGTATCTTATCGGTCACAACGGGTTGTTGTAGGTCGAAACTGCTCCATTGGACTTTGAGTTTGCTGAGATCCACATCGACCAGACCTCTTACATCACTCCATACATCCTCGTCATGGTATTGGACAGTAATCACATAGGGCGCAGGTGCATAGAACTTCAGTCGGGAAATCTCCCGTGCATTATCAAAATGAACTGTTACGGTTGCATCGCCATACGCGGTAAAAATGGTGTCGGTACTACGATCTAAAAGTTTGTAAAGTGTGCTTGCCTCTTCTTCAGCGACCTTGGCAGGAAGTGAATTATCAGACTCAATCTCTATTTCGATTGGATTTAACCGAAGAAGGGACTGCTCACTGAAAGAGGCGAAGCTCTGATATATACCAAATGAAAAAAAGGAAATAACAAGAAGAAAAACACCTAACGCAGACTTCATCGTGAAGGCCGACTTTACCGCTACCGCTTTGTCCATTACTACATTCCGTTTTTATTCGTTAATGCTAGATTTGCGTTGTTTGTTGTGTCGGTGGTGTTAAGTGGAGTCTTGAGCCGGATTGAATGGAATTGTGCGTGTTTTGTGTAGGGATCGTCCTACATAGAAGCTTATGTTACTGATTTAATGAGCTTTTCAAGATATTCAGACGTTTCAGAAATGTGATGCGTTTCACACTTTTATTTTGTGACAATTCTCAATTTGAAGTGAAGGCGAATTCGATAGTGATGATTTTTTAATCAGTAGTGACTGATTAAGATTATCGTTCCTGCACAGGCCGGACGTTACGACTACCTCTTGTGTGCTTGGATACGGGCACTGCCACCTACTCCTTCCTGACACCTCCCGGTAGGTAAACGAATTTCCAGTCTCGATAGCTCGTTGCCTGGTCAAAATGCTCAAACTCTTTAGTGAAACCCGTATGTCGGATAGGTGCTGCATCACTATCATAGTAGACTCCGATGATCCTCCCATTGGCTCCATGGAGCTCTTTCCATCCTTCATTATTAGGTAACCGGTATAATCGACGAAGGTGTCGTCGGTTCAGGTAGCGAGGGTCACTCAGTAGGTCTACCAGTCGCCGTGGGTAGGTATGTGGTGTACGAGCCTGATAATAAGAAGAAATTGCCTGATAATAGGCCGTACCCTGGAACAGGATCTCCTGCTCCATGGCTTTTTTGGCCAGGTACTTGCTACTGACGTAGGCAACTGAAGTTCCTATAGAGATCAACGCGACGGCTATAAGAGCCATCACATATGTGAAACCGGACTCTGCCTTACCGGCTTTCCCAATTGGTGATATCACGATTTTCGTCTTCCCCGCCCTCTACGCCATCGGCACCGTATGAGAGGATCTCGTAGGGCCCGTTGCGACCAGGTCTTTGGTAAACATAGGGATGATTCCAAGGGTCATTGGGGATCTCTTTTTTCACGTAAGGGCCATTCCAGCCCTGCAGACCGTCGGGGCGATAGAAGAGCGATTCGAGGCCTTCACGGTTTGTGGGATATCGCCCGACATCGACAAGAAAACTGTCGAGAGCCGTGCTGAAGTTCTGGATCTGCGCCTTGGCGGCAGACTCCTTGGCAGGATTTATCTTTTGATACAGTGTCGGTCCCACCAGAGCAGCAAGTAGGCTGACGATCAACAATACAATCAATAATTCCACCAGTGTAAAGCCGGCCTTTCGATTACCAGTCACGGTAATAACTTCCATCATTCGCCACCTCGTCATAGGCACTATGGACATCGGAGATACCTCCTTCATCGTCATAACTGAGCACCCAGCTTTCATTATTTTTCAGAAAAGGATCATCAGGAATCGAACGCATGTAATCCTCATCCACCAGTTGCTCGAGTGAACTTGGGTAGTTTCCACGATCAGCATAGTAATCGTCGAGTGTTTTACGCATGATATACAAGTTCTCCTTGAGAGCAGATTCACGCGCGCGATCGAGACTGCTGACGACTACTGGCGATACTATACCGGCCAAAACTGAAATAATAAGCAGTACCACAATTAACTCAATTAATGTAAATCCCGCCTGTTTTTTACCAGTCACGATAATAACTCTTGTTCAGTGCCTGACGGCTGCTTTTGCTACGGACATCATAGATGTCTTCTCCATTCCAGGTATCTGTGTCCGGGTCGTCTTTATAACCAATGAGCTGCCAGTGCTGTGTAACCGGCAGGGACTGGTCTGTAAAGGGATCCCTGGGAATACGGCGGAGGTATTTCTTTCGTCCTGATATCTGACCCGCTAACGGCACACCGTCAACGAGAACCTGAAGACTCACTGGATAGCCATTACGGCTGGCCGTTTGTTCCAGCTTGTTGTGACGCTCGTTTTTCCAGTCGCGGTGAAACTCATCCAGGGCATTACGAATCTCACGGAGTGAACGTTGCAGTTCAAACTCCTGATTACGGATAATGCCCATTTTGGCATAAGGCATGGCCATTGCGGCGAGAATTGAGACAATAGCCAGAGTGGCGACCATCTCAATCAGACTGAAGCCATTGAATTTATTACTTGATAACGACACGTGAGGCACGCGTTTCCACAGTGACCTGACCACCGGTTTCTTTTGTTGCAGTGGCCTGTTTTCCTGTTAGATACGAAATTCCCTTACTATCGCCCTGCAACATCAAGTTCAGAATTGGTCCATCTTTATCGGGTGATACTGATTTCTTGAACTTGATATTTAAATCCACACCATTATCCGTGTATCGCTTTTGAACATCACTAATGGTGTTACTTAAAATATTTATACCTTTAAGCTCCAGTATGTCGGTATTATAAAGTATAGGCAGTGTAATCTCACTCGCGCCACTTAACCCTTTTGCAGTCAGGTTAACCGCAAATTCATTTCCACGCGAAACGGTATATAGAGATTTATCGAAATTTATTACCGCGGCTGTTGATTCAGTGGGAACTGAAATTGAGGATTTGTTGCTGGTTGCTTCGCCACTTACCTGATTTGATTCAAGCTGTGCACTGACTACCTTCATCTCTGTAGCATTGCCGCTAAACATTGGTTCTGTGGAAAATCGGTCCGCTGTACCCGAGTATATATTCTGTAGTGACTTACGTGGGATATCCCAACCGCGAACGATCTTGGGTGTAATAGTTAACAATACATCTGTGCGACCGATTGAGTCATCCCCACTACTAAACAGCCTACCGACAATCGGGATATCGCCAAGCCCCGGTATTTTCACGGTATTGCTTCTATCCTCGTCCCTTATCAGACCGCCAATGACTGCGGTTTCACCATCATTCAGTAACATATGTGTCTGAGTATTTCTTGTGCCGACGCTATAGGTTGGCTCTTCTGGCGAACCCAGGTTTTGACCCAAGGAGCTGACCTCAAGACCTAGTTTGACAGTTACTGTATTGTCATAGTGAATTACCGGAGTAACATCCAGAGTTATACCAATGTCTGAATATTCATACGAAGTTTGAGTTGTTCCGGTCGGATTCAATATCGTAGAAGCCCGAAGTGGAACCCTATCACCGATATTAATTTTAGCGGGCTTTTGATTGAGCACCCGAATTTTCGGGTTGGCCAAGGTCTCTGCATCGACGTCCTGCTTAAAATATCTGAATGTAACATTCGGCAATGTTACTGTTCCTGTAGAAAAGGCCTGATCGAACCCAACATCAGGAGGGGTAACTTCAGAAAATGCAGTCGTAATGACTGAACCGTAATCAATTCCAAGTTGCTCAGCCTTGTTTCGATTTACTTCGAGAATCTCGACTTCTAGAAGCAGCTCTGCGGGACGACGGTCATTAATATCTATCAACTTTTCTACGATATCATGAACAGTAGCAGTATCACGTATCATGATCGTATTCATGGCATCATTGACGACCATTTTATCGATCTTCATGACACCTTTAATGATCTCCACCATCTGTTTGGCTTCCAGGGTACGCAACTGGAATGTGCGTATAATATATTCTTCGTACTGCTCACGCTTAGACTTAGTATCGGGAGCGATTAGTATTGTATTTCGACTAACACGCTGATAAAACATCTTTGAAGTTGAAAGAAGTAGTTTGAGCGCCTGCTTAAAGCTAACGTCTTTTGCATATAGAGTAATTGACTGCTCCTTCACAGACTCATCAAATATGACATTAATATCAAATGATCGCGCAAGAAATCCGAAAGCAGTTTTGATATTCGTACCACGAAAGTTCAGTGTTATTTTTTGTTTATCATTCAGAATATCCAGACCGATTCCATTTTGTTTAATTTCGGCCCGAACTTTTTCTAGAAGCGCTTCTGCCGAATCATGAGTAGGCACTCTATCGAGCACCAACAATGCCATTGACTCTGCCTCCTTTAGCTTGCCAACCTGATAATTCTTCACTGCTTCAATATATATTTTGTCGGCCTCCATATTATTAGTAGCAAATTGTATGATCTGCTGTAACTTTTCATGCTCTTCGTATGCAACCAAGCCTCTCTTAAAATTGTCTATCGCCGCTTCATAATCACCCTCATAGTATAGAACTTTACCTTTCTTATAATAATGCTCAGCCGCAGTTATTCTATACTGATGATTTAGCGTCTTTAAGTGCACATTTCCCGGATCTAGCTTTAATTCCTTACGGACATCCAGAACAACTTCAAGGGGGTCACTATAGTTTTCATATTTCTCAATACGCTCTAATGGATCATTACTTGCGCATGAAGACAATATTACAGCAAAAACCACCAGTAGAGTTCGATTATTTTCCATTGAGCTACTCACCATTTCCGCTCATCTCTAATACAAAGACACTTCCCTGAGGCTCATACCTTAACTCAAGCACCTCACGCTGAACATTGATTACATACAATCGAGACGTCAACGCATCTCCTTGTGCAACTACGTACATTTCTTCTCCATTGATGACATATGCCTCATTTCTTCCATGTCTTTCCAGGTAACCGACGTATTCAAACCCGGCAATGGGGGTTTTTGGTCTATCTTCAACAATCTGATGTTTCGGATTGATTTTCTTTACCGACTTTACCGCGCTCGCCGGCTTGTTATTTTTTGTTTTCTTATCGAGCGTGGCGTATATATTACGCTTTACTTCATCTTTTGTATGATGAAGAATTGTAAAGTTGTACTGCACCGCACTACCCACTCCTTCTATCACGGGCGGATTTTTTACCCAGGCATAAACTGCAGCAGCACCTATTCCCCACAGCGCAACTCCTACGAGCAACCAGATTCGCAACTCTTTCAAATAAATCATTGTTTTTCTATGTGAAATATTTTAATCCTGGCAATTAAATTCAACTGTTGCCCTTGACCTGTCGAAACCATTTTCAGCGAGTCA
This sequence comes from Gammaproteobacteria bacterium, assembly GCA_014762495.1. GTDB lineage: Bacteria > Pseudomonadota > Gammaproteobacteria > Thiohalospirales > Thiohalospiraceae > JABURT01. The sequence continues at coordinate 18,474 of JABURT010000130.1, forward strand.
AACACGGTCCGCCCACGCAGTTGTCGGACCCCATTCATGAACGCCTTCAGCCCCTGGTAATCGCCCATGGCGCTGATATCAACAAGATAAGTTGAGACGCCTCTCCCTTCTTCCTGCTGTCGATAATTCTGACCCTTGATTACAACTCCGTTCACCCTTGATAATTTATCAATATCTTTAACCAACTCTGGCTGATTCCAGCGTACCGACATATTGGTATAGATAATATCGACCTTTCTGGAATACTCATCATAGTTGTCTTGGAGTTCATTTCTAAGGTTGAGAGCAAGCAATTGTCGCTTCCCGGCTTCGAGATTTTGCTCCATGGCTTGTACATAAGTGAAGATATAAGATGTCAAGACCAGGAGTAACAGAAGTAAACCAAGCGCCGATGCGACAACCAGGGTCCAAATACGATCACGCTTATCCCGAGACAAATACCGAATAGTGAACACCAGGTCCCCGAACATCATGACAACTTCACCACCACATCAAATTGGTAAACGCCACTATTCACTGACTGACCAGTCAATAGAACATCTTTAAAATTATACCTATCCAACTCCTCCAGAAATTCTGTAACTTGCTCCTGCTTCATGGTACGTGCACGTAGACGAAACTCATCCTTACCGGACTGGTATTCAATAGATTCTATACGGATCATATCTGGAAGAGTTGCTTCCAGCACATTCAGCATTTCAATTGGTGCTATAACAGTCGTTCCAAGGATGTCATTGATACGCCCTATCCTGCTAAGGAATCGATCCATATCTTCAGTTCTCTCGTCAGAAAGACCACCCTGACTTTCGCCAAGCTTTGCCATGATTTTTGTTTCCAACTGATGATATCGTATTGCATCATTATATGTGCCATATAGCCAACTCGATAACAGGAGCAGGCATATCACAGTAACCGCCAGGATCACTTTCAATAAGAATCGATACCTGATTGAGAGGTATTCATGATAGGGCTGGTTAAACAGCATCAATCTCATGAAGCCGACTCCTGACGAGCAGCTTCCGTAGCCAACTGCAATTTAAAACCAGGAATATTCCCAACATCAGAATCGGGCTCACCTCGCCCCAACCACAGTATTAATTGTTCCTCCTCGCTCCGACTAAGTGAGGCGGAAATAAAGTCACGTCGTGCACGCTTATAGAGGTTTTTTGATCTTGAGGAATCATTCACATCGACATATTCGCTTTGAAACAACCGAAGTGACTGATCCTTATCAACCATCCCGTAGCTAAAGTAGCCTTCATTGTGCAAAATAAAATTTACTCCGTAAGCATCTGTCTGAGTTCTCTCCAGCAGATAGACAGCATATGGCTGGAAAGCTGCAACGAGAAGGTTATATTTCTTAAAGGTTTGAACAACACCATTCAACAAGGACTGTTCAATAGTGAATACCGTAATTTCATCACTTTTTTCGAAGTGATAATCCGTGTCCATTGTATTGGTATCTATGTAAAACTCTTCCTGCAAGCGCCAGCGAATCAGTTTTTGCAATGACTCCCGATCGCCAGGTATTTCTTCCATCTGCATACGAACGTGTTTAAATTCCGGGTCTGGTAGAACTACGATGATCTGTGGAGCGGTTGCACCCACTAGCTGATCCAATTCACGGGCAATCGATTCAAACCAAGCCCTGTCATTTATTGAGCTCTCCACAACAACTGGACCATGAGGCGATGACCAGCGCTTTTCCCAGACAATTCGCTGTTCTTTTGGCCTAGACAGTTTCGCCAGGCACTCCTTGTTATCAAAGATAATATGCAGCTCTGTCTCGTGATGCTTTGCACCGAGTAATGATAAATCAATCGATAAAGGTGACACGATTCACCTCCATCAGACTTGTTTCGCCTCTCGCCGCTTTGTTCAGGCCAGCTTCACGCAGTGTTACCAAACCATCCTCACGGGCTTGCCTAAACAAGGCCGTGCTCGGTTGACGTTCGATTATCATTTCACGGATAGTTGGCGTCAGCCTGAGGTACTCAGTCAATGTGGTACGACCCTTGTAGCCGCTATTTCCGCATTCATGACAACCACAGCCAACGTACCACGTCGAGCTTGCGTACGAAGAGTCAATTAAACCGGAAAATTCAAGGTATGCATCATCAGGCTCATGGACTTGCTTGCAGGCTGGACAAATCTTTCTTACCAGGCGCTGGGCCATAACACAATTGAGTGCCGAAACAAAATTGTAGACATCCACGCCCATATGGGTGAAACGTCCTATAACATCAAAAACGTTATTGGCATGAACAGTACTAAATACCAGGTGACCGGTTAATGACGATTGTATGGCAATCTCGGCCGTCTCCAGATCCCTGATCTCGCCGACCATTACCTTGTCCGGGTCATGGCGAAGGATTGAACGCAAGCCCCTCGAGAAGGTGAGATTTTTCTTCTCATTCACCGGGATTTGCACGACACCGGGTAACTGATACTCGACCGGGTCTTCTATGGTTATAATCTTCTGACTACCGTCATTGATTTCACTGAGTGCGGCGTAGAGAGTAGTCGTCTTGCCGCTCCCCGTAGGACCAGTGATAAGGACCATACCATAGGGTTCAGATATGGCCTTTCTCAGCTCAGTGGTGGTCTCCTCATCGAAACCCAGATCGTTGAGTTTTAGTGTCACATCTGCACTGATGACACTTTTATCCAAAATACGTATCACTACGTCTTCACCATACACACCCGGCATGATGGAAACTCGAAAGTCGATATTCCTTCCTCCGACACCCAGGCGAAACTTGCCATCCTGGGGAATACGTTTTTCAGCGATATCCAGTTCGGCCATGACCTTGAGACGCGAAATCAAGGTAGCATGATGGCGGGCATCAATCGGTTTAGCCGCAGGCTGCATGACGCCGTCTACTCTGTATTTAGTGAAGACATTGTTCTCTTCCACTTCAATATGGATATCACTGGCGCGCTTCTGCAGGGCATCGAGGATCAAGCCGTTGATGAGTTTAGAGACGGTAGCCTCTTCCGACTCCAGGTTGGACAGGTCCAGGGATTCAGCGCTCATCACATCCCCGAGTCCCTCGTCAAAACCGAACTCACTACTAATGCTGGAGAGAAGTTGAGAAGCCGTCCCGCTGGCCTCGAGGGCTGTCTTGATAGCACTCGAGGTGGCCATCTTAATGACGATGCGATGACCCGTACTACGCTCTAAAATGCCTTCCAGACTCGGGATATATTTTTCGCTGATGGCAACTATCAGCACATCGTCATTTAACTCGAGTGGGACACATAGATATCGATGGGCCAGCATGGCTGGCAAGATCTTGAATAAATCGGGCTCGATCTTCCGACCCTTTAGATCTATGTATTCAATGCCATAGAGCTCGGCCAGTTCCTGTACCAGTTCCTCCTCAGTGAGGATTTTGTGATCGACCAAATAATCGAGTAAATCAGCGTCGGCAAGATGATTAACCACTTCAAGTTGCTCAGGTTGAATCAATTCCTTGTCTAGAAGTTTTTTTACGATGAAGGAATTCTGCATTAGATACTCAACCAATCACGTTAATCATGCCAAAGACAGGCAAGTAGAGGGCAACAATAACTACGCCAACGACAAGTCCGATAGCCAGCATAATGATGGGTTCGATGAGCGAAGTCAGACGTTTGACCCGATCATCCAGTTGGCGATCGAAATAGGTCGAGACCGATTCAAGCATGGTCACCAGGTTACTCGACTCCTCTCCAACAGCAATCATACGCAGGGAACGAGCAGGAATAGTTGTTTCATGTCCTAATGCGGCAGACAGACTTTCACCTTGAGATATGCGGTGTACTACCTTGTCCACTTTATCTGCGAAGTCGTGATTGCCGGTTACATCGCGAGCGATTCGTACCGCCTGTACAAGATTCCCTCCACCCCTGAGCAACGAAGCCAATGACTGAATAAATTGCCAATAGGTCAATAAGAGATAACTGGAACCAAACAGAGGAATATGACTTTTGAATCGGTCGAGTCTCACCCTTCCACCTGGATGGGCATGAACACGCTTGATACCCAGAACTGCGGCGAGCAGAAGTATTACGCTTATAGCTAGTACGAACGGCAAGTTCTCCACTGCATTCAGCAGCCACACGGTTAGAGCCGGCATTTCGGCAGACAGGTCGTCATACAGTCCCGTGAAGTTGGGTACTACGAAAACGAACATCAGGATCAGGATCACCGTGAATGTGATAACGAGGAAGATGGGATAGGTCAGTGCCTGGACAACCTTGCGCTTGAGTTCAATCCTTCGTTCCAGATGTGCGTAATAGGCCTGTAGCGGCCTGACCATCTCACCGGACTGCTCACCGGTTTTAAGCGCGGCGATGAAAAGGGTATCGAAGGTTTGCGGGAAATATCCACAGGCATCGGAGAATGCGGTCCCAGCCTGGATCATCTTTCGTACCTGATTCAGGTCATGCCCAATCTCAGTCTCCTCTCCATCGCCACATAGAATGGAGACAGCTTCAAGGATACCCATGCCGGACTCTAGTAAGGAAATCAATTCACCAGTAAAGACGAGGAAGTCCGTGGTACCGGCTTTATTCCCACCGGTAAGCTTCAACTCGAAGGATTTTTTTCGGGCAATAGATTTGGGCAGGAGGCCTCGGGACTTGAGTGCTTGCTCCATGTCCTCCCTGGTATCGGCCATTTCCGTCCCTGTCACCCTACGGCCTTGCCGGGTGTAGGCCTGATATTGAAACTCTGCCATGTAACTTTCTGAAATTTAATAACTTGAAGAGCTAATTAATATAATTACGCTAAATTCGATAATATCACTAATTAAACCGTACTGCCTAATGTTATCGGTATGTGTATTGGCATCTTTAAGTATCGGTATGCCTTTTTAGTTGCTGGTGCCTCATCTCCACACAAGAATTACTTCACGATTTCTGTTTTGCATTTTTTGATGTGGTGCAGTAAGAAGCACCCCAGGCATTCAGCTTGTACACCTATCAGGCATATTTCATATAAATCGCTACGTTCATTGACTGACACCGAGACTCAATCAATACTGCTTGTGATATTTTTCGGCAGATCATCAGGAAGTCTTGACTCAACAAGCTCACGCTCGTTCTCACTCAGGCTACGATATCCCGGATTCGGTGACCAACCATACCCCCAGCGATAATCCATAATCGAATAAGGACTGCCACCCAGCCTGACTCCGGCGTACATCAGTGCGGCCAGATCCTCTTCGCCCAGCGATGCCACGCACTGCTTCAGCTCCTTATCCGCTTGGAGTCGTTGCTCATAGGTGCCGCCCTTCCAGTAGGCAAAATCATGCTTGATACAGCATTCGAGCCAAAGGGTTTCGTTTTCGAGAGTTCCGTCCGGGAACAGGCTGCAGCCATCTGTGGTGAAGGGCTTTAACTGTGCCGCATTGACAGCGTTGATAAAAAGGGAGAGGGAGAGTAAGAAAAAGAAAGTCTTGAGTTTCATCCGTGAACTCCAGTTGCTTATTCGGCCATCGGGCACTGCCCCAGCGGGAACCAGTCGGGCAGAGGATTGAGGTAGTGCTTTTTATACATGGGCAGGATGAAATCCCGGCGATACTTCTGGTAGTCAAAGCCCTGCCCCAGCAACAGCGCATAGTTGAACTTGCCGACGCTGAAGAGTTTGATCTCGGACTGTCTGAAGAAGCCTGCGATCTGCTCGGGCTTCATTCTTTTCACCGCCTTATCTTCCACCATCAGTAACACCGCGATGTCCTTGCCATCCAGTGCCTTGTAATCCACCGCCAGGTCATCGTCTCGGCCGAAGTAGTTGTCCATGAACAGGTTCATGGTCTTGGCGCAGTGGTAGCTGAGCATGGCGGCCTCATCATAATAGGTGGCGGCGCGCAGGTAACCCGGTGCGGATTGTTTCCACTCCTGGCAGAAGGCCTCGGGTGTGGTAACGGTCTGGTAGCGCGAGACCTGGTTGAGCTTGTCAACATTCAGACCGGCATAGGTGAAGAAGACAAAGATCAACAAACTGTAGGCAAAGGAGATATACACCGCCTTCATTAGTGTCTTGCGCGGCAGGGCGAACAGAAGCATGTAGAGGATGAAACCGAAGTTGATGACCCAGGCGAAGTAGATGGTCTTCTTGATGGATATAAGGAGTAATAGACCAAACGGCAACAACAGGACGATGGCCACGACCGCGAAGGGAATGTCGAGACGGCTGGATTGCTTGAGGGCCTTGTAACCCTTGACGAAGAAGTAGATAAGGATCGGGTTCACCACCAGGGCGAAGGTGATCACCGATTCCAGCACGTTACCGAGACTGGCCTGGCCGGCACGGTTAAAGACATTGAAGACAATGTTGGACCAGCAACAGCTGTAGTTGGAATAGAGGTTGAGGATGACGAAGGGCAACAGGCCCGCCGCGAACAATAGCGTGAAGCGAATCAGCTGCGGACGATAATAGAACAGCATCACCACGAAGTAGGGTACCACCACCACGGCCACGGTGTACTTGACCAGGAAGGCGGCACCGGCGAGGGCACCTGTGATCAGGGCATCCTGCCATCTCTCCTGCTTAATGAAGCGAAGGAAGAAGACTATGCCCCAGGCCAGGAACAGATGGATGGTGATGTCATTAATGAAGATGACGCTAAGGGCATTGGAGGAGCCGAGTACGTAGGCCATGGCCACCAGGGCCGAGGGCTCCTCTTCGTATCCCAGCAGGCGACCACTGCGATAGATGGCAAGGCCCACGGCGAGAACCATGAGCGTACCGACGATGCGAAACCAGATATAGCTGTCGGAGACGAAGGAGAACAGGTAGACCAGCCAGGGATGCATTTGCGGGTGGTCGTAGTAGGCGAAGCGTGGCTCAAGGCCGAGATTGATTAGGTAGGCCTCATCTCCCGTTAAGGGGATGATAAAAAAGAGCACCAGCTTGTAGACGATGAAGATCGCAAACAGCGAGAGCAGGACGCGGTTCTCAAACAGTTTGCTCAGCTTCATCTCTCCCCTGCCCTTATTGGTTTTGACTGATTGTCAGGCTTATTCCGCGTCAATGCCATGCTGCTTGAACAGCTTCAACAGGCCGTCCTCGTCCATCACTTCCACGCCCAGTTCCTGCGCCTTGGTGAGCTTGGAACCGGCGGCCTCGCCAGCGACGACAACGCTTGTCTTCTTGGAGACACTGCCGGCCACCTTGGCGCCCAGGCCTTGCAGCTTGGCCTTGGCATCGTTGCGAGACAGGGTACCCAGTGTGCCGGTGAGGACCCAGGTCTGCCCTTCCAGGGGTTGCTCGCCCTTCTCCTGTACCTCGATATCGGGCCAGATGATACCGGCCTTCCTCAGTTTTTCGATCACCTTGAGGTTGTGGTCTTCACGGAAGAAGTTGTAGATGTGGGCGGCGACGATGGGACCGACATCGGGGACCTGTTGCAGGGATTCCTCGTCGGCCTCCATCACCGCCTCCAGCCTGCCATAGTAATTGGCCAGGGTCAGGGCCGTGGCCTCACCAACGTCGCGTATTCCCAGGGCGAATAGGAAACGGTTGAGCGTGGTCTGCTTGCTCTTCTCCAGTGCCTCCACCAGGTTGGTGGCGGACTTCTCCGCCATGCGCTCCAGTGAGCAGAGCTGCTTGACGCTAAGCGAGTAGAGATCGGCCAGGTCGTCGATGAGCTGGCTGTCCACCATCTGCTCCACCAGCTTGTCGCCGAGACCGTCGATGTCCATGGCCCGGCGCGAGGCGAAGTGCTTGATACGCTCCTTACGCTGGGCGCCACAGACAAGACCACCGGTGCAGCGCGCCACCGCCTCGCCTTCGACGCGCTCCACATCCGAGCCGCATACCGGACAGTGTGTGGGGATGGTAATACCACTGGCCTTTTTATTCTGGCGCTTGCTCTCCACCACGCTGACGACCTGTGGGATCACATCGCCGGCGCGGCGCACGATCACGGTGTCGTTCTTACGCACACCGAGGCGCTGAATTTCATCAATATTATGCAGGGTGGCGTTGCTGACGGTGACTCCGCCGACGTGCACCGGCTCCAGCTTGGCGACAGGAGTCAGTGCGCCGGTGCGGCCCACCTGCCATTCGACATCCTTGAGCACGGTCATCTCTTCCTGGGCCGGGAACTTGTGGGCGATGGCCCAACGTGGCGCGCGCGAGACGAAGCCCAGGATCTGCTGCTGTTCGATGCGATCGACCTTGTAGACCACACCGTCGATGTCATAGGCCAGCGAGTCGCGGCGCGTGCCGATCGCCTCGTAGTACTTGAGGCAACCCTCGGCGCCCTTGACGACCTTGGTTTCGGGCGAGATGCGCAGGCCCCACTCTCCCAGCTGTTTAATGATCTCGCTGTGACGGCCGGGAAGTGAAACGCCTTCCACCAGACCAACGCCGTAGCAATACATACTGAGGGGACGCGAGGCGGTGATACGCGAATCGAGCTGGCGCAGGGAACCGGCGGCGGCATTACGTGGATTGGCGAAGGTCTTGTCACCCTTTTCACGTTGGCTCTGGTTCAGTTTCTCGAATCCGTCCTTGGTCATAAAGACCTCGCCACGCACCTCCAGCCTCGCCGGGTAGTCGCCGCGCAGCTTCAAAGGCACGGCGCGGATGGTGCGCACGTTGACGGTGACATCCTCGCCGGTGGTGCCATCGCCGCGGGTGGCGGCACGGGTGAGGATGCCGTCTTCATATAATAATGAGATGGCAAGCCCGTCGAGCTTGGGTTCGCAGGCATACTCCACGCTCTTCACATCCAGGCCGTCACGCACGCGGCGATCAAAATCATTGAGTTCATCTTCGGAAAAGCAATTGCTCAGGGAGAGCATGGGCAGTTCGTGCATGACCTCGCCGAAGGCCTTGAGCGGTTCGCCGCCGACACGCTGGGTGGGCGAGTCGGGATGGTGCAGTTCGGGATACTTCTCTTCCAGCGCCTCCAGTTCGCGCATCATGCGATCAAACTCGGCGTCGGGGATCTCGGGGGTGTCGAGGACGTAATAGAGGTAGTTGTGATGATTGAGCTCATCACGCAGCTGTTGGGCACGCGCCTGTGCGTCTTTCGGGATCGCCATGGTCGGTTCTACTTTTTCTTGGCCAGCTGTTTGAGTTGGAATTCGGAAATGCGCTCGCGCATGTGGCCGATGGCCTGCTGGGTCAGGGTGCTGCGGCTCTCGTCCTTCAGCTCACCATCGAGATGCTGGGCCATGAGGCGGCCACTGGCGAGCATCTTGTCGAAGGCCTTCTCGCCGTCTTCCGGGCCCGGCAGTTGCATGAACATGGCCACGCCGGGGGTGGTGAAGTCACCCATCTGCTGCAGGTCGAAGGTGCCGGGTTCGACGATGTTGGCGACGCTGAACAGCACCGGGCCACTGCCGTCGGGATTCTTATGCATGTGGAAGATGTTCATCTCGCCATAACGCAGACCGGCCTCGGTCATCGCCTCCAGCAGGTCACTGCCGTCGAATTGCCGATCAGGGTGGCCCATGACGTGCAGCACCAGGATCAGTTGCTCGTCCACGGGTGGACGCGGCGTGGGCTCGGCCTTGGATTGGGTGGGTTCATCGAGGAGAAAATCATCCTTCGACTCCAGTTCGATCTCCGAGCTAACGGGCTCGGCGGTGCTGGACTCAACCAGGTTTGCGTCCTCGTCCAGCTCCCCGCCGGTGCGATCCTCGTCTTGCTCGAACAGGGCCGGTTCTTGCATCTGCTCGCCACGCCGGTTGCGGTCGCGGATCTCGGGGGGCGGCTCGGGGTCCAGGTCGAGGTCGCCGATAGGCGGTTCGTTGCGTGTCTCGGCCTTAAGGTCGTCGAGATCGACCACCGGGGTGACGGTGGGAATATCCTCATCGCTGTGACGTTGCTGGTTCAGCTTCTCCAGCCAGTCCTCCTCGCCGCGCACGTATTCCTGTCCCGCCTCGGCCTTGCGGTTGCGTTTGCCCCAGTAGTAGATCCCGAGCACGAACAGGACGCCAACGACGATGAGGATGAGGCGCAGTTCCGTCATCAGCCGTTCGCCACCGCCAGTTCCGCCGCCTCGTCCACGTCCACCGCCACCAGGCGGGAGACACCGGGCTCGTGCATGGTGACACCATTGAGCTGTTGCGCCAGCTCCATGGTGATCTTGTTGTGGGTGATGAAGATGAACTGGGTCTTTTCCGACATCTCGCGCACCATGTCGCAGAAGCGGCCGACGTTGGCGTCGTCCAGCGGCGCGTCCACCTCGTCCAGCATGCAGAAGGGGGCCGGGTTGAGCTGGAAGATGGAGAACACCAGCGCCACCGCGGTGAGCGCCTTCTCACCCCCCGAGAGCAGGTGGATGGTAGAGTTACGCTTGCCGGGCGGGCGCGCCATGATGGCGACACCGGAATCGAGCAGGTCGTCGCCGGTCATTTCCAGGTAGGCATGGCCGCCGCCGAACAGGCGCGGGAACATCTCCTTCACACCGCCGTTGACCTTGTCGAAGGTCTCCTTGAAGCGGGTTCGGGTCTCCTTGTCGATCTTGCGGATGGCCCCTTCCAGGGTGTCCAGCGCCTTGGAGAGGTCATCGTTCTGGGCATCCAGATAACGCTTACGCTCGGATTGCTGTTCGTACTCCTCGATGGCGGCGAGGTTGATGGCGCCAAGGCGGCTAATCTTCTGGCCGATCTCGTTGACCCGCTCCTGCCAGGCCCCCTCTTCCGCCTCCTCGGGCATCTCGTCCAGCAGTTGCTGCAGGGTGAAACCGGTCTCGTCCAGGGCCTCGATAAGGGTCTGGCGGCGTACCTTCAACTCCTGCGCGGCCATGCGCTGCTGCTCGAGACTGGAACGGATCTCCTGGCTGCGCTGCTCCACCTGGTGGCGCTCCTTGTCGAACTCGCGTAGGCCGTGGTCGATCTCATCGAGCCTGGCGCGGGCCTCGGCCATCTCCTTCTCCACCCCGGCGCGGCGGGATAGCTGCTCTTCGAGCTGGGCATTCTGTTCCACCAGTGGATCGTCGCCCTGCTCCAGCGAGGCCTTGAGCTCCTCGCGTCGCCCGGCCATCTGCTCCAGCTGGGCACGCATGCGATCCAGCCCCTCGGTGGTGGAGGTGAGCTGGGTGCGCATGGTCTGTACCTGCATGGTCAGCGACTGCAAGGATTCGCGGTCACCCTTGGCGGCGTTGCGCAGCTCTTCCAGCCTGCCGCGTACCTCGTTGCGGCGCGCCTCCAGCTCTTCGCGGTTGATGGCAAACTCCTCCATCAGCGCCAGGTTCTGATTCAGGCGTGTGCGCACCTCGTTCTGATCGGACTCGTTCCTGCTTAGCTGTTCGCGCAGCTCGGTCAGTTCCGACTCCACGCGCTGGGCACGGCTTCGGAACTGCTCCAGGCGCGATTGCTTGCCGGAGAGGTGGGCCTTGATCTCGCCCGCCTTCTGGTTCACCTCGTTGTATTCGCGTTGCAGGTTCTCGCGACCCTCTTCCAGGGCCTGCAGCTCGGTACGGCCGTTTTCCAGCTGTTCCATCAGGCCCTCGGATTCGGCCTGCAGGATCTCGATATGGGCGATCAGCTCCTTGAGCTCGTTCTCGCGCGCCAGCACCCCGGCGTGGTCGTCCGCCTCCCTGGAGACGCGCAGCCAGGTCTTGCCCAACCAGATACCGTCTTTCGTGACCACCGATTCCTGCGGCTGCAAGTTGGCGCGCATGGCCAGGGCCTGCGCCAGGTCCTCGGCGGCATGGATGCCGTTAAGAAGGCTGCCCAGCGACCAGGGGGCCTTGACCCGCTCGGCCAGGGAACCGGCGGCCTCGGCCTCGCTCAGACTGGTGTCGAACAGGGTCAGCTCGCCGCCTTCCAGTTCGGACAAGGCCTGGGCCAGCGGGTCGACGCCATCGACCACCACCGCCTCCAGGTAGGGTCCGAGCACGGTCTCCACCGCCACTTCCCAGCCGTTGTCCACCTCCAGGTCCTCGGCCAGACGCCGGGAGTCGGCCAGGCCGCGTGACTCCAGCCACTGGTGGACGCTGCCCTCCTGCTTGCCGAGGGCCGCCTGTTGCAGGGCCTCCAGCGAGGCCTGGCGCCCGCGCTGGCTCTGCAGGGAGCTGCGCACCTCGTCCAGCTTGCCGGAGAGTGTGT
>JABURT010000079.1 GCA_014762495.1 Gammaproteobacteria bacterium
GGCACAGACAGGCGGTCCGCCGGCGCCCCCCAAGGAGAGCAGTGCCAGTGCGCGCGGATCCACGCCGCGCTGTACCGAGATCACGCGCAGGGCTCGGGCCATGTGTTCATTGGCAATATCGATGATGCCGGCGGCAACGGCCTCCAGTTCCAGCCCCAATGCTTCGGCCAGCGGCGCCATGGCCTCACGCGAGGCCTGCGTATCCAGTTCCATGCGACCGCCCAGGAAGGCATCGGGCAAGAGTCGGCCCAGTACCAGGTTGGCATCGGTCACAGTGGGACGTGCGCCGCCTCGCCCGTAACAGGCGGGGCCGGGATCGGCCCCGGCCGATTCGGGGCCCACCTGCAATAATCCACCGGCGTCGAGATAGGCAATGGAGCCACCACCGGCGCCGATGGTATGCATATCGACCATGGGCACGGCGACCGGCCAGGGCCCGATATGCCCCTCACTGGTCAGACGCAGCTCGCCGTCGATCATCGCCACATCGGTCGAGGTCCCCCCCATGTCAAAGGTCAGTACACGCGGTTCGCCGACCCGGGACGCGACATATCGTGCCGCCGCCAGGCCGCCCGCCGGACCCGATAACAACATGTTCACCGCCTCGGCGCCGGCCTGTTCGGCGTCGATGGTCCCGCCCGAGCTTTGCATGACCGAGACGGGAATACCCGGTAAGGAATCGCCCAGGCGCCTCAAATAGCGTTGGACCAGGGGCCCCACCCAGGCATTGAGCCATGTCGTGATACCGCGTTCATACTCACGGTATTCGGGCAGGATGGCCGAGGAGCGTGAGACGAATATGCCGTCCGGGATGACGGATTCGATGCGTCGCTCCAGGCTATCGTCCAGAAACGAGAACAGGAGGTTGATAGCGACTGCCTCGGGCTTCAAATCCCGCAGCCGCTGTTGCAGCGAGTCCAGGTCTTCCTCGGTCAACTCATCCAGTATTTGACCATCCGCCCCCAGGCGCCCTCCCGTCTCCAGGCAGAGTTCCGAGGGCACCGGCGGCGGATAGGACGCCGGTTGAAGGGCGTAGAGTTCGCGACGGGCCTGGCGTCCGAGAGTCAGGATATCGCCAAAACCCCGGTTGCTGATATAGACGGTACGCACCCCCTTACCCTCGAGCGCGGCATTGGTCGCGACGGTGGAGCCATGCACCACCCGAAGTGCGGGATCCGATGCCAGCCCAAGCTCTTGGATCCCTTGCAGGATCGCCTGTTCCGGTGCGCTGGGGGTGGAAAGGACTTTGTGTATCGTCAGCTTGTTGTCGGCGAGGAGTACGAAGTCGGTAAAGGTTCCGCCCGTGTCCACACCCAGAATCTTGATCATGTAATAATGGTTACCCGGTTTCGTCCCGTATGCTTTGCCTTGTACAGGGCCTTGTCTGCACGCTCTATGAAGCTCTGGCGAGTGTCTCCCAGTCTGTATTGGGTCAGGCCCATGCTAATACCCATGAGGATGGGCCCCACCTCGCTGTGAAAGGGAGCATGATTGACCGACTGGCGTAAACGCTCGGCGATCTCGCGCCCCTCATCCAGGTCGGTATTCTGCAATATGATCATGAATTCTTCACCCCCATATCGGCCGATGTGGTCGAAGGCCCGCATTGCGTGTTTGAGTCGGTTTGCCAGCCCCTTGAGAACCGCGTCGCCAGTGAGGTGTCCATGGGTATCATTGACACGTTTGAAATGGTCGAGGTCGGCCATGATCAGACACAGGGCATGATCATTGGGGACGTCTTCCATGGCCTGATCCAGCAGCTTGGCAATCTCGTGATGATTGTGCAGACCGGTCAGCGCATCATGCTGTGCCCGTTGGCGCAGATGGCTACTTTCACTTTGCAAGCTCGCGACGGTACTGCTCAATTTTTTCACCTCCGACATGTGGTAGGCTTCTATGGCGAGGTTCATATCCAGGGTTAGCAGTGCGGAGATCATTTTCTGGACTCGGTGATAGCCCTTGATATCCTTTTGTATCTCCGACGGTATGGATTCCAATATCTGTGTGCGCAGGATGTTGCAGGCACTGATGTAGTAACTCAGTGGCAGGCCTATCTGGGCATGCACCAGCCCGATTCGTAGGCGTGTTTCGAAATATCGTTCGCCGTCGCAGGCGATACCCAGGCTATAAAGGTATTTTACCAGGGCCAGCTTAATGGCATTTAGACGTCTGGAATTTTTCAGCCAGGATTTGAACTCTTCATGCTGCCACAGGCTGAGATAAAAACGGTCCACGATCCGGTCGATATTGTCATCGAGGAACTCGTTATGTATCTCATGGATGATATGGAAATCCTGCAGGTTGACGCCGAGGATTTCGAGCGCTCGCTGTCGCTTGAGCGGATCATAGTGAAATTGCTCGATCAGCATCCCTTTCTGATTCGACATTGTGACCTACTTCTGTTGAAACACGTTTCCCTGGTTCATAATATCGGCATATGAGTGAACCACCCTTAATCCTTGCCGAACACCTCAGTCGCCATTTTGGCGGACTGCTTGCTGTCGATGATATCAGCTTTAGTCTGCAAAAGGGCGAGGTGCTGGGCTTCCTGGGCCCCAATGGGGCCGGTAAATCCACTACCATGAATATGTTGAGTGGCAACCTCGCCCCCAGTGACGGTGAGATCCAGATTTCCGGACACGATCTTCTGGAGTCGCCGCGCGAGGCCAAGGCACAGATCGGCTATCTACCCGAAAATCCGCCCCTTTATCGCGAATTTACGGTAAGGGAGTATTTGAGGTTTTGTGCCCGCATAAACGGAATTTCGCGTGCACACATCGAGTCTGCCATGGATGCGGCCATCGAACGCTGCGGCCTGGGTGAGGTCCGTGAGCGTCTCATCGGCAATCTCTCCAAGGGTCTGCAGCAACGTGTTGGCATCGCCCAGGCGGTGATACACCTGCCGGCAGTGCTCATACTCGACGAGCCCACCGTGGGACTCGACCCGAGACAGATACGTGAAATACGTGGGCTAATCAAGGAGCTGGGCAAGGAGCACGGTATCATCCTCTCGACTCACATCCTGCCCGAGGTCCAGGCCAGTTGCCACCGGGTACAGATCATCCATCGAGGCCGACTGGTCTACCGCGATACGATCGAGGCCCTGGATCAGCGCCTGCAACATGCCAGTCTCATCCTTGCCCTGCACCGCCCACCGCATCTGGAAACACTGCGTGGCTTTGATGGGGTCGTTGATTGCTCGGCCCTGGGTGACGGGCATTTTCGTATTCATTACAGCGGCAACAATCCCGCAGAGACCCTGGCGCAGCGGGCTGCACAGGAAAACTGGGGCCTCTATGAACTGTTTCCAGAACGGGCGAGCCTGGAAGAGGTCTTTCTAGAATTGACCCATGAGGAAGCCTCAAACCAGGGGCTGGCATCATGAAAAACATCCTCATTCTCGCCGGACGGGAATTACGTAGCCTGTTCCTCTCTCCCCTGGCCTGGAGCATCCTGGCCATCGTGCAGTTCATCCATGCCTATCTGTTCATGGGTCAACTGGAAGGCTTTATCGAAGTCCAGGATCGCCTCAACCTGATGCAAAGCCCTGCAGGATTGACCGAAGTGGTCGTGATGCCGGTATTCGGTAGCTGGATCACCATTATTCTCTGGCTGATGATCGTCCCACTGTTAACCATGCGCCTGATCAGCGAGGAGCGCCGCAATCGCACCATCAGCCTGTTGTTCAGTGCCCCACTCTCTCTTACAGAAATCATACTCGGCAAATACCTTGGTGTACTTGGTTTCCTGATATTGATGATTGCTCTCATCACCCTGATGCCGCTATCACTGATGGCCTCGGGTGATCTGGATCTCGGTCACCTGCTTGCCATCCTGCTCGGGCTGTTCCTGCTCAGTGCCGCCTTTGCCGCCACCGGCCTGTTCATGTCCACACTCACCCAGTACCCCGTGGTGGCGGCCATCAGCAGTGTTGGTACCCTACTACTGTTCCTCATCATCGCCTGGGTGGGGGGTGATGTACGAGATGATGGCACGAGCAATACCTTAAGCTATCTATCCATGCTCAGCCATTACGAAGGTCTGCTACGGGGTGTGATAAACAGCGTCGATGTCATCTATTTCCTGCTGTATATCTCCTGTTTCCTCATTCTGGGCATACGCCGCCTGGATGCCGATCGCTTACAGGCCTGACAATGAAGATAAATCCCTCCATACGAAAAAAACTTCGACGGCAGGACGGTCTATTTGTATTCCTGTTACTCATTGTCATCGCGCTGCTTGCCGGTCTTAGTCAACGCTATACCCTACGTTGGGATGTCACGGAATCCGGCCGCAACTCACTAAGCGAGGCCACCGAAAAACTGTTGTCACAGATTGATGGTCCCGTCAGGATTGATGCCTATGCCCGTGAACTGGAGTTCAGCCAGACGCGAACGCACATCGCCGATCTGGTACAGCAATATCAAAGGCTAAAATCCGATATCGAACTGAATTTCATCAATCCGGATAGTCATCCACAGCAAGTGAAGGATTTGGGCATACGTGTCGAGGGAGAGATGATTATCCGCTATCAGGGCCGGCAGCAGCATTTGACCGCGATCTCCGAACAGGATCTCAGCAATACGTTGTTACAGCTTCAAAGACGGGGCAATAAAACCGTCTATTTCATCGCCAGCCATGGCGAGCGCAAACTAACAGGCGATGCCAAACAGGACCTCGGATTGTTTAGCCGCCAACTGTTGCGTGCCGGACTGGAGGTAAACGTCCTGCGACTGGCACAGACACGTCGTATACCCGATGATGCCGCTCTGCTGGTGATCGCCAGTCCCAACAGTCGATATCTTGAAGGCGAGATTGAACTGTTGCTTGAATACATCGAAGCGGGCGGAAACCTGCTCTGGCTGATGGAGCCTGAAGGTCTGCAGGGACTCGACCGGCTGGCTTCCCATCTGGGCATAGAATTGATACCCGGCACCATTTCCGATCCCACCGGTGAACTGCTCGGGATCAGCAATGCCGCCTTTACACTGATTACAGGCTACCCCGATCACCCGGTAACCCAGGATCTGGATCGCATCACGTTGCTGCCTCTATGTGCCGCCCTGGAGCATGCCGAGGATACACAGTGGCAAGCCACCCCCCTGCTGACGACATCGGCCGATAGTTGGTCGGAGACCGGGACACTGGATGAATATATCCAGTTTGACACCGGCGAGGACATCGCCGGTC
This sequence comes from Gammaproteobacteria bacterium, assembly GCA_014762495.1. Classification (GTDB taxonomy): domain Bacteria; phylum Pseudomonadota; class Gammaproteobacteria; order Thiohalospirales; family Thiohalospiraceae; genus JABURT01. The sequence goes on from JABURT010000079.1 coordinate 5,191, forward strand.
CTCTCGATGTGTCCTTTGCCTTGCAACGCACGGATCGGAACATGGGTGAGAAATCTCAACAGCGTATCGTAGTATTAGGCGACGGTGACTTCCTATCCAATGCCTATCTGGGTAATGGCGCCAATCTCGCACTCGGTCTTAACATTATCAACTGGCTCAGTCACGAAGATGAGATGCTGCGAATACAAAAACCTTCCACCACAGATATCCGTCTGCAACTCGACACGGCGGGGCTGACACTAATGGGCCTGGTATTCATCATCCTGGTGCCGGTGGGTCTGTTAATGACCGGTGCCGGTATCTGGTATCTGCGCAAGCGCCGTTAACATGAACAATCGATTATGGTTGAACAGCCTGCTTGCCCTTGGCGCCCTGGTGCTGGGCATCGTCTATTTCGCAGCACCGGACGACCAAGATCATGAAGCCAGATATCAAAACACCACATCACTTCAAGCGGAAGATGTGCAACGTATCCGCCTACAACGTCGTGACGAGGATGATATTGTCCTGCGCCGACGCGATAGTGCTTGGCGTATAGAGTCACCACTATCACTGCCCGCCAATCCCAAACGGGTTGAAACCCTGTTGCAGTTACTGCGCCAAGAGCATCATGGACGCTTTACTCGTGATCAGGTCAAACTGCATGAAATTGGACTCGACAACCCCAGGGTCGCGGTGCAGTACGATGATTTACGCATGGCCTTCGGCCACACCGATCCCCTCAGCCGGCGACGTTATGTGCTGATTCAAGACCAGGTCTACCTGCTGGAAGATCGCCATTTCGCCGACCTTGTGGCACAGCTGGATGCTTATATCGACCTACGGCTGTTGCGTGACGGCGAACAACTGGTTTCCCTCAAGCTGCCGGAGATTAAACTGCTACGAGGCGAGGAGGGCTGGCGATTGCAAAGTGCACATCAACCCAACAGCGGGGACGACATTCTACGCCTGATACAGACCTGGCAAACGGCCAGTGCACTGGAGGTCGAGGCCCAGGATACACTCAACGCAAGCCCTACCGGTGTCATTGAGCTTGGCCTGGAACAAGCGCCCCCGATACGCCTGCAGATTATCCGCCGCCATCCCGATTTGATATTATGGCGACCGGACCTGGGCCTTCGCTACCACTTCACCCCGCACCAGGCCAGACAGATGTTGGAACTGAGTCCCGATAGAGATTAAACCCACGTGCCCGAGTTGCCAGAAGTCGAAACCACCCGCGCAGGTATCGTACCCCATGTCGTCGGACGCCGTGTCGCCCAGGTCGTGGTCCGCAATCGCAATTTGCGCTGGCCCATCCCCACAACATTGGCTAGGCAACTGACTGGGCAAACCGTCAACTCCATCCGACGTAGAGGTAAATACCTGATCATCGATACCGAGGCGGGACACGCATTGATACACCTTGGCATGTCCGGCAGTTTGCGTATCGTCACGGCCGATGAAGCCGTCAAAAAGCACGACCACGTCGACCTGGTGTTGGACGATGGTCGCGCCCTACGCTTTCATGATCCACGCCGCTTCGGCTGCCTGTTGTGGACCCGCAAGGATCCGCTGAGCCATGACTTGCTCGCCTCGCTGGGGCCGGAGCCCCTGGGCGTGGAGTTCAGTGGCGATTACCTGCATCAAAAATCGCGTGGACGACGAAGCGCCGTCAAGGGCTTCATCATGGATTCACACATCGTGGTGGGCGTGGGCAACATCTACGCCAGCGAAGCCCTGTTCCGTGCCGGCATCCACCCGAAGCGGGCCGCCGGTCGAATCTCCCGGCAACGCTATCAGGCACTGGCTCATTCCATCGTCGAAGTCCTAACCGAGGCCATTGAACAGGGTGGAACTACCTTACGTGACTTCGTCAATAGCGAGGGCAATCCCGGTTACTTTCAGCAGACGCTCAATGTCTATGGACGCGAGTCAGAGGCCTGTCCCCAGTGTGGTCACGCGATAATGAACATCGTGCTGGGACAACGCAGTACCTATTACTGCGCCCAATGCCAGACCTGATTGCCAAGCGTTTCACAATTTCACAATCCTGCCACGCTATTTCGCTCAATCCCTGATCGACGCTGTCGATATAGTTCGTTAAGCGACCGGGATTCGTCTCTTCACGGAATCAGGCAAAGACACCAATTCGGACCAAGCCCGGCCGGCTCGTTATAAACGCGACTTATTGGATTTCAAAAAAAAATTCATTGTACCGTGATCAGGTCACGGTGTAGAAAGCAACTGATCTTTAGACGCCTAGGAGTTTCGTCTTATGGAACATGTATCCGACGATGCAATGGACGAGATGGACATGGATTTTATCGTGGATGAACAATCCATGGATGACACGGAAAGCAAACGTTCTTCACGTGACCGCCAGTATCAATCTCGTCGACGCATCGAGGAGATGATGGAAATGAAACGCCTGAAGATGCAGCTGGGTGACTTCGACGATTACGAATTCAGCAACTGACAGTCAGGTTAGATTTGCGCAATCGGTAAAGTGACAGGCAGGACATCCCTGCCTGATCATGCATTTCACTCCCTCACCTCGGCCTTGCCTTCCACCCTGGGATCGCTGGCCGCCAGGACCCGCTTCCCCTTTTTATCCCACAGGATGGCCTGCATGTTGCCATAGCGGTATGAGATTTCCTTGAGCTGATGTCCCATCAATTGCAGTTGGGTCTTCTCTTCCTCACTCAGGGCACCGGGCTCATGCTGGATCGCGTCGGGCAGATACTGATGATGATAACGGCCGACCGAGACCCACGACTCGGGTTCACCGCCTTCGGTGTAGTCCAGCAATCCCAGCAGAACCATGGTGATTATTCGACTGCCGCCGGGTGTACCGAGGATGGCAACACCGTCCGGGCCCTCGACAAAGGTCGGACTCATGCTCGACAGGGGCCTCTTACCCGGCGCGATGGCATTGGCCTCCGCCCCGACCAGGCCGTAGGCATTCGGTACGCCCGGCTTGGAGGAGAAGTCGTCCATTTCATCATTGAGCAGGACACCGGTGCCCGGCGGCACAAAGCAGGCGCCAAAAGGATAGTTAATGCTCAGTGTCGCGGAGACTCGGTTACCGGCCTTGTCCAGGATCGAAAAATGGGTGGTGTGCGGTCCCTCGTCCTCCACCGCCACCGGTTTGAGGCTGGCACTTGGCGTGGCCTCATCGCGAAGGATGGTATCAGTAAGTTGTCGGGCATAGGCCTTATCGGTCAACTTCGCCACCGGCACGTCGACGAAATCGGTATCGCCCAGGTACTCGGCGCGATCGCGATAGGCGCGACGCATGGCCTCAACGATCAGATGCTTGCGGGTGACGCTGTCCAGCTTGTCCAGTTCATTGCCTTCAAGGATATTAAGCATCTCGGCCAGGGCAATGCCGCCGGAAGACGGCGGCGAGGCGCTGATCAATTTAAAATCGTGGTAGCGACCGGTGATGGGTTCACGTTCCACGACCTTATACTGGTCCAGATCCTCGAGCTGCCATATCCCATCCTCGGCACGCACCCCCTCCACCAGCGCCTTGGCCACGGGCCCCTGGTAAAAGCCCGCACGTCCGTGTTCGGCCATGGCCTCAAGGGTCCGCGCCAGGTCGGACTGCTTGATGATATGTCCCAGCGGAGGCACCTCGTTCTCATGCAGGAAGATGGCAGCCGCATCCGCTGATCGACGCAGGGCCTCAAGACGAAAACCGGTCATACGACGGTAGTGCTCGGTGACCACGAAGCCCTCACGCGCGGCTTCAATGGCCGGGGCCAGGCTCTGCTTAAGGGTCAGTTTGCCGTAGCGCTCGGATAGATGGACCAGAGCGGCAGGTACACCGGGGATCCCCGCCGCCAGTGGACCATCGATGGAAAGACCGTCCACCACCTTGCCCTGCTCATCGAGATACATGTCACGATGCGCGGCCAGGGGCGCGGTTTCGCGACCGTCGATCATGAGTTGTTGGCCGTCGTCTGCCCGGTGCAACAACCAGAAACCGCCACCACCAATGCCTGAGCTGTAGGGTTCCACCACCGCCAGGGTGGCACTGACGGCCACCGCGGCGTCAAAGGCGTTACCGCCGGCGGCCATGATTCGATGGCCGGCCTCGGTCGCGGTCGGGTGGGCCGTGGCCACGGCCGCCGCAGGAGGTGTATCGCTTTGCGCGCAAGCGCCAACGAGGAAGAGCAGGAAAATAAGACCGAGGATTCGATTCATGTCATTACCAACCGTTTGTGATTCCGCGAGCATAGCTCGCCGCGTTGTTCACTTGAATTTCGTAACTTGAAGTTTAAATCATCTGTTCATAAAAAAAGGCCCCCTTAGGAGCCTTGTTTCGATGTCTATGCCTGCCCGGTTAGCTTGCGATACTTGTCCATCAACTGGCCTTCGTTCTCTTCGTTATCCGGGTCGGTGATGATGCAGTCGACCGGACAGACGTCGATGCATTGTGGTTCGTCATAGTGGCCGACACACTCGGTGCATTTATCGGGATTAATTTCGTAGATCTCATCGCCCTGGTAGATGGCCTCATTGGGACATTCAGGTTCACAGACGTCGCAGTTGATGCATTCGTCGGTAATCAACAAAGACATTCTAGCCTCCTGGATGGTGTGCGGCGGGGCACTTAAAAGCGGCTATATTAGCTTATCCTGTCTGACAAAGCAGCCATGACTTCTGTGTGGACAAATTCATCCACCTGCCCGCCAAGCACGGCGATCTCCTTAACCAGTGAAGAGGAGATATAGGCGTATTGCTCGGCCGGCGTCATGAAAATGGTCTCTACGTCCGGCGCCAGGCGGCGGTTCATGCCGGCAAGCTGAAACTCGTACTCAAAGTCGGAGACCGCTCGCAATCCGCGCAGGATGACACTGGCCTTTTGTTCACGCACATAGTCCACCAGCAGGGTGCCGAATCCACTGACCTTCACATTATCCAGGTGGCTCAAGACCTGAGTGGCCAGGTAGACGCGCTCATCCTGACTGAACATGGGCTGTTTGCCCGGATTGGCGGCCACGGCGACGATGACCTTATCGAACAGCCGGCTGGCACGTTCAATCAAGTCGGTATGACCATTGGTGATGGGGTCAAATGTCCCCGGATAGACGGCGGTTTTCTTCATAGCGCACTAGTGTATTGGAATCCCCTCTCCCACGCAGCATGTGTTTCGACTCAGGCGGTATCGATCAGGTGGTAGGCCACCTGCCCGGACTCCTTGCGTCGACGCAGTGTCCAGCCCCGTGGCAGGGCCGGTTCGCCCAACTCCTTTTCCGCCTCCGCATAGACCACTGCGCCGGGGGCGAGCCAGTTGCCCTCGGACAGGGCATCGAGCGCACCACTTAGCAGATCACGGCGGAAAGGCGGATCGAGAAACACGATATCAAAAGCTTCGGTCTCGGCAGGGCGACCGGCCGCGAGAAGTTTGAGGGCATCGGCCTGCACGACCCGTAGCCTCGACTCCGGCCCAAGCTCGGCGCCGGTTTGCCGCAGATAGTCCGCCACCCGGTGCTCGCGTTCAACCATGACCACCTGGGCGGCGCCCCGGGAGAGGGCCTCGAATCCGATGGCACCGCTGCCCGCGAACAGGTCGAGACATCGGGCATCATGGATCACGGGGGCCAGCCAGTTGAACAGGGTCTCGCGAATGCGATCCGGGGTTGGCCTGATCCCCTCCACCGGCGGAAACTGGATCTTGCGTCCGCGCCAGGTGCCGCCGATGAGGCGCAGCACCCGACTACCTCCGGGACGTGCCATCAGCCGGGTTGCCCGACGATAATGGTCGCCATGCGCCCAGGATGGACCCGGCGCTTGAAGGCATCGCGGATCTGTTCCACTCTCACCGCCTCGACTCGCTCGTTGAATCCCTCCAGGTAATCCAGTGGCAGGCCGTAGAAGCCGATCATCGCGGCATATTCCACCAGGTCCTTATTGGAGTCGATGCGCAGGGGGAAGCCACCGGTAATGTTCTTTTTCGAGGCAATGAGCTCATCCTGGCTCGGTCCCTCCTCGACAAAACGCACCAGCGTCTCGCGCAGCACCTTCTCGGCCGTGTCGACCTGGTCATTACGGGTCTGCAGGCCGAGCATAAAGGGCCCGGTCACGCGCATGGGCAGGAAATAGCTGTAGGCACTGTATGAGAGGCCGCGTTTCTCGCGGATCTCCTCGACGATGCGTGAACCGAAACCACTGCCTCCGAGGATATGGTTGCCGACGTAGAGCGGCATGTAGTCCGGGTCATCACGCGTCATTCCGGGCTGTCCCATGAGCAAATGACTCTGGCTCGAGGGATGCTCGATGACCCGTCTCTTGGCCTCTGCTAGCGGCTTGACCGTTGGCAGGGGTGGCGCCTTCTGGCCCGTCGGCAGTGCTTCACTCAGGCGCTCGGCCATGGACTCGGCCTGACGTCGGTCCACAGCACCGACGATGGCGATCACGGCGTTTCGCGCCACGTAGTGACGCTCGTGAAAGTCGGTCAGGTCGGTACGTCGCAAGGCTTTCACGGAGGCCTCGGTGCCCTCGGTCGGCGAGGCATAGGGGTGTTTACCGTATAGCGCCTGGTAGAAGGCCTCCTGAGCCAGGTCGCCGGGAGACTCCTGCTTGGCCTTGAGTGCCAGCAGCATGCGCGAGCGTTCCCGGATCAGGACCTTCTCGGGGAAGCGTGGCGTGGCGGCGACCTTAATAAAGGTCTCCAGGGCGGGCTCCAGCAGGTCGGCCTGGTTCAGGCTACGTAATTGAACAATGGCCATGTCGCGCAGGGCACTGGCGGAGTACTGTGCACCGAGGTTTTCGAAGCGCTCGGCAATCGCCTCCTCGTCCATGCCCTTGACCCCGGCATCGAGCAGGGCATTGGTCATCAGGGCCAGTCCGGGGCGATCTCCGTCGCGGGCACTGCCGGCATCGAAGACCAGGCGCAGATCCACCATTGGCAGCTCGGGGGCGTGAATATAATAGACCCCGGCGCCATTACCTGTCTGCCAGTGCTGGATCTGCGGCGTGGCCGTCGCTGTTGCACTAATGAATAACAGCAGCGGCCAAAGTGTCTTAATGAGTCGCATCACGCACCTCCCCGTTCTGCTTCAGCGGTACCAGCTGGGCGATGGTGAGCCCCTCCTCCACCAGGTACTTGCGTGCCACGGTACGCACCTGCTCAGGGGTCACCTCGTCAATGCGTGCCTCGTAGTCCTGTCCGACCCGCCAGCCCACGCCGGTGGTCTCGAGCATGCCCAGCTCCATGGCCTGGTAGAACAGCGAATCCTGCTGGTAGACCTTGGAGGCCACCACCTGGGCCTTGACTCGCTTGAGTTCCTCATCGCTGATCAGTTTAGTGTGCAGCCTTTGTATCTGTTTGCCGATGGCGCGTTCCAGGTCCTCGATGCGCACGCCACGTGCGGGCGTGGCCTCGATAGTAAAGAGTTCGTCATAACGCGAGATGGGGCTGTAGCCGGCACCGACGGAGGCGGCCAGTTCCTGCTGGCGCACCAGTTGTCGCTGCAGACGCGAGGCATTGCCGCCGTCCAGAACTCCTGCCAACACCTCCAGGGCATAGGGCTCCCAGTCCGGCTGCGCGGTGCGTATGACCGGTACCTTGTAGCCCATGAGCAGGTAGGGGAGTTGCGCCGGGGCCTTTACCTCGATACTGCGGACACCAGATTGAGGGTATTCCTCGCGCGGTTTGGACGCATCCAGCTCGGAGGGCTTGAGTGGACCGAAGTGTTTCCTGGCCAGGCCCAGGACCTCGTCGGGTTCGACGTCACCGGCCACCACCAGGATAGCGTTATTGGGGGCATAATAGCGCTCGTACCAGCGTCTGAGGTCGGCCACCTCAAGATTTTCCAGGTCATTCATCCAGCCAATGATCGGTTGATGATAGGGGCTGCTGAAGAAGGCGGTGGCATTGAACTGTTCATAGGTGAGGGCCTGCGGATTGTCCTCGGTACGCATGCGACGTTCCTCCATCACTACCTTCACCTCCTTTTCAAACTCCTCGGGCGGCAGCAGCAGGTTGCGCATGCGATCGGCCTCCATCTCGAAGCTGACCTCGAGGCGACTTTTTTCCAGGGTCTGGAAGTAGGCGGTATAGTCCTTGCCGGTGAAGGCGTTCTCTCGCCCGCCGTTCTCGGCGATGATGCGCGAGAACTCGCCCGGGCCATGCGCCTTGGTGCCCTTGAACATCATGTGTTCGAGCACATGGGAGACACCGGTGATGCCACCGTATTCGTCACTGGCGCCCACCCGGTACCAGACCTGGGACACCACCACGGGGCTTCGATGGTCCTCCTTCACCAGAACCTTCATGCCGTTATCGAGCATGTACTCGTGGATGCGCTCTGACTCGGCCAGGGCCAGGCCGGGCGCGAAAAGGGGCAGCCACAACAGGGCCGCCAGCAGGGATTGTTTCATTTGTGCTTTATTCAACATCATGGCAGGTATTGGCTTGTGATTTCCTGAATCGATGAATGATAAGATATCGTCCTGGTATGCGACATCCCATTTTGAATTAACTACGACAGAGACCTGAATGTTTGGTTTCAAAAAAGAAAAAACCACCGAACCGGACAAGCCCGGGCTTTTCAGTCGACTAAAGTCCCAGCTCGGCAAGACCCGCGCCACCCTCACCGGCGGCATGGCCGGCCTCTTTTTCGGCAACAAGCAGATCGACGACGAACTGCTCGAGGAGCTGGAGACCCACCTGTTGATGGCCGATGTCGGCATTGAAACCACCCAGGCCATCATCGACGATCTCACCGAGCGTAGCGAACGTAAGGTCCTCAATAACGGCGCAGAGCTGCTGGACGCGCTGAAACAGGACATGGCGCAGATGCTGGCCCCCTGCTCCCAGCCGCTTGAAATCGACCCGAGCAGGAAACCCTATGTCCTGCTCATGGTCGGCATCAACGGTGCCGGCAAGACCACCACCATTGGCAAGCTGGCGCGCCAGCTCAAGGACCAGGGCCATTCGGTCGCCCTCGCCGCCGGCGACACCTTCCGCGCGGCGGCCGTCGAGCAGTTGCAGAGCTGGGGTGAGCGCAACGATATCCCGGTCTTCTCACAGGGCAGTGGCGCCGACTCCGCCGCCGTCATCCACGACGCCATCCAGGCGGCCCAATCGCGCGGTATTGATGTGCTTATCGCCGATACCGCGGGGCGTCTGCACACCCAGCAGGGCCTGATGGACGAGTTGAAGAAGGTCAAGCGGGTGATACAGAAGCTGATCCCCGATGCCCCGCACGAGTTGATGCTGGTGATCGACGCCGGGACCGGCCAGAACGCCCTGGCCCAGGCGCGGCAGTTTCACGAAGCACTGGAACTCAGCGGCATCACCGTGAGCAAGTTGGACGGCACCGCCAAGGGTGGCATCGTCTTTGCCATCGCCCGCCAGCTCGGACTGCCGATCCGCTATATCGGCGTCGGCGAGGGCATCGAGGACCTGCAGGTGTTCGAGGCCGAGGCCTTTGTCGAGGCCCTTTTCGCCAATGCAGACAGCGAGGCCTAGCCCGGACCGATGATACGCTTTGACAACATCTCCAAGCGCTATCCCGGTACCCAGGATGCCCTGAGCCAGCTCAGCTTCCATTTGCACAAGGGTGAGATGGCCTTCCTCACCGGCCATTCCGGCGCCGGCAAGAGCACCTTTCTCAAGCTCATTGCCCTCCTCGAACGCCCCAGCCGCGGCCAGTTGTTCATAGACGGGCAGAATCTGACCCGCGTGCCGCGTCGCAAGATCCCCTACGTGCGCCGGCAGATGGGGATCATCTTCCAGGACCACCGTCTGCTGTTCGACCGTACCGTGTTCGATAATGTTGCCCTGCCGCTCATCATCTCCGGCTATGCGCGCCAGGACATCGAACGGCGGGTGCGCGCCTCGCTGGACATGGTGGGACTGCTGGGCAAGGAAACCCAGTTTCCCATCACCCTCTCCGGGGGTGAGCAGCAGCGCGTCGGCATCGCCCGCGCCATCGTCCACAAACCCTCCCTGCTGCTGGCCGACGAGCCCACCGGTAACCTCGACCCGGCGCTGTCCTGGGAGATCATGGGGCTGTTCGAGCAGTTCAATCAGGTCGGCGTCTCGGTGCTCATCGCCAGCCATGACCTGGATATGATCTCGCGTCTGCCCTACCGGGTACTCAAGCTCAAGCAGGGGCATCTGGTCGGTGACGGTTACCCACGGGGGACGCGTCCATGAGGCCGGAGAAAGGCGCTCGACAGGGGCCTGGCCGCGAACGCCAGAACATCGGTGCCTCGCGCGGGGCGCGCCACTCGGGCCTGCGCGGCTATTTCACCCTCCACCTGAGCATGAGCATCCAGAGCCTGGGACGCCTGGTGCGTAGCCCCTTCGCCACGCTGATGACGGCGGCGGTGATTGGAATCGCCCTGGCCCTGCCCACCGGCCTGCACGTGTTGCTGGACAACCTGCAACGCGCCGGCGGCGACTGGGACGGCGCCGCCCAGGTCTCGCTCTTCCTCAAACCCCATGTGGACGAGGACCGAGCCCTGGCGCTGGCCGATCGTTTGCGCCAGCGCGGCGACATCCTGAGCGTGCATTACATCTCGCCCGACCAGGCCCTGGAGGAGTTTCAGTCGCAATCGGGCTTCGGCGAGGTCCTCGAAAGCCTGTCGCAGAATCCACTGCCCGGGGTCCTGGTATTACAGCCCCGACTCGCCACCGACAAGCCGGACCGGGCCGAGATCCTGATGACCAACCTGGAGCGCCTGCCCGAAGTGGAACTGGCCCAGCTCGACATGCAATGGCTCAAGCGCCTGTTCGCCATCCTCGATACCGTCGAGCGCGGGGTCATGATCGTCGCCATCCTGCTTGGCGTCGCGGTCCTGCTCATTGTCGGCAACACCATCCGTCTGGCCATCGAGAATCGTCGCGACGAGATCCTCATCACCAAGCTCATCGGCGCCACCAATGCCTTCATCCGCCGCCCCTTCCTTTATTACGGGATCTGGTACGGCCTGTTCGGCGGCCTGCTGGCGCTGATTCTGGTCGACACCTCCATCATCCTGCTGCAGGAGCCGGTGGCCCGCCTGACAGGCCTCTACGGCAGCAATTATCGACTCGGGCTGCTCGACCTGGAGCTTTCCGCGACCGTGATCGGTGGCGGAATCCTGCTCGGACTGCTAGGCTCATGGATTGCGGTGGGCAGACACCTGAGCCGAATCGAACCGCGTTGATCCCCCGGAACTTTCATCCCTCTTGGCACTCTTATTCATGGAGTGCTAATATTTGGAAAACTTGAGCAATCGAGAAGGACAATCACAGATGACCACAGGTAAGGAACTTCAACTGACCTTTCCGACCGGCAGCCTTGAGGCCTACACCTCGGCTGTGACCAATATCCCCGTCCTCTCCGCCGAGGAGGAGCGGGAGCTGGCCATCCGCTACCACCGCGATAGCGACCTGGACGCGGCGCGCCAGTTGATTATGTCCCATCTGCGTTTCGTCATTCATATCGCCCGCGGCTACAACGGTTACGGGCTGGCCCAGGCCGACCTCATCCAGGAAGGCAACGTGGGCCTGATGAAGGCGGTCAAGCGCTTCGACCCCAGTGTCGGCGTGCGCCTGATCTCCTTCGCCGTGCACTGGATCAAGGCCGAGATACACGAATACATCCTGCGCAACTGGCGCATCGTCAAGGTCGCCACCACCAAGGCGCAGCGCAAGCTGTTCTTCAATCTGCGTAACTCCAAGAAGCGCCTGGGCTGGTTCAATCGCGAGGAGGTCAATACCGTGGCCGAGACCCTCGGGGTGAGCCCTGAGACCGTGGTGGAGATGGAGTCTCGCATGAGCGGCCAGGACGTGGCCTTTGACCTGCGCGACGACGATGAGGATAACGTCACCGCGCCTGCCAGCTACCTGCGCGATGACGCCGCCGAACCCTCCTCCCTGCTGGAGGCCGCCGACAGCGAGGCCTTCATGCTGGAGAAACTGCAGGGGGCCATGGAAGGACTGGACGAACGCAGCCGCGACATTCTCGCCAGCCGCTGGCTGAGCGAGGAAAAACAGACCCTGCATGAGCTCGCCGACAAGTATGGCGTCTCCGCCGAGCGTATCCGTCAGCTGGAAAAGAATGCCATGAACAAGCTCAAGGGTTCCCTCGGCGAACTGCGCGCCTAGCCCTGAGCTCTCGGCGTTGTTAATTCACTCGCCGTGAACGAAAAAAGGCCTCCCGAGGGAGGCCTTTTTTTATGACCGTTGGACTGTCCGAAATCAGGCGAACAGAACCACGGAAAGGAAGCTGATCCACGCCCAAGCGATTAACGCGACAACGATGGTCATGGGAAGATTTTCGAAGGTGAAGAACTGTTTCATGTCACTACCCGTCCCGGTTCTGTGGTCTATCAGTGGGGCCTAATGTTATCGGATCCATGCTCCTGCTTCAAGCTGGGATCGGGCCGCTTACGCGGGATCAGGGGGTCGTCGTCGTCCATGAGAATGCGGTGCGCAGGCCCTTCCAGGTCATCGTACTGACCACTCTTGATGGCCCACAAAAAGGCACCGATGGCGATGGCCATGACGATGAGTCCCAGCGGAATCAAGAGATATAGCACATCCATAAAATCACCCCTGTTAAAGGTCTTGGTCGACTATTGTGCCAGCATCTGGCGAGCTTCACGAGGCCTGGTCGCCGGCGCCGACAACCGCAGGGCATTGACCACCACCACCAGCGAGCTGGCCGACATGCCGATGGCCGCCATCCACGGTGCCACCAGGCCCATGGAGGCCAGCGGCAGGGCCAGCAGGTTATAACCCAGCGCCCAGGCCAGGTTCTGGCGGATGATACTCAGGGTACGGCGGGCCATGGTCACGCCGCCCACGAGATGGGAGAGTTGCTCCGAGAACAGCACCATGTCGGCGCTGGCGTGGGCGAGCTGGGTGCCGCCGCCCATGGCGATGGAGACCTGGGCCCCGGCCAGGACCGGGGCGTCGTTGACACCGTCGCCCACCATCGCCACCACCAGTCCCTGTTGCTGCAGGGACCGGATATGGGCCAGCTTGTCGTCGGGGCGCTGTCCGCCCTGCCAGTGCTGGATGCCGGCCTGGCGCGCAATGCGTGCTACCTCGTCGGGGTGATCCCCGCTTAGCAGTTCCACCTCAATGCCGAGTGCCTGCAGCCCTGCCACGGTCTCATGGGCCTCATCCCGCAACTCGTCGGTGAGGACGAACTGGGCCAACCAACCCGCTTCGCTGCCCAGATAGACCGCGGTACCGCCCTCCACATCGGGCGCTTCGGCCGGACCGGCCAGTTCGCTGACATAGTCAAAGTGTCCGACTCGATAGATCGTGCCCTCGATACGTCCCTCGATGCCGAAGCCGGGTCGCGCCTCCACCGCCTCGGCGTTGGCGGGCAAATCGGCGTGCTCGCGCAGGATCCGGCCGACGGGGTGCTCGGAGCCACGCTCCAGCCCGGCCGCCAGGGACAGGCATGCCGTCTCGTCCAGGGCGCCGAGGGTCCGTGTCTGGCTCAGTTGCAGTTGCCCCCGGGTCAGGGTCCCGGTCTTGTCGAAGAGGATACGATCGAGGCGGGCCAGGGTCTCCAGGGCGTGTCCCCGGGTGGTCAGCAGCCCCATGCGGGTCAGCGCGCTGGTGGCGGCGGTCAGGGCTGCCGGGGTCGCCAGCGACAGCGCACAGGGGCAGGTCACCACCAGTACCGAGAGCACAATCCAGAAGGCCTCGGCGGGTGCATGCAGGCTCCAGTAGCTGCCCACGGCGGTGGCCAGGATCAGGATGGCACCGACGAACCAGGCTGCCGCGCGATCGGCCAGGCGGGCCATCTTCGGTTTCTCCACCTGGGCCCGATCCAGTAATCTGGAGATGGCCGAGATCACCGTGTCGGCCCCCACCTTCTCCACCTGCATGGTCAGTGGGCTCTCGACATTAACGGTTCCTCCGATTAGCTCACTGCCCACTTCCTTGCTACGCGGCAGGCTCTCGCCGGTGAGCAGCGATTCGTCGACACTGGAACGTCCGTCGGTGACCAGGCCGTCGGCCGGGACGCTTTCGCCCGGCCGGATCAGGACCCGGTCACCGGGCTGCAGTTCGGCCACCGTGACGACTTCTTCACTACCCCCTTCCAGCAGCCGCGTGGCCATGGCCGGCAATAGACGCACCAGTTCCTCGGCCGCCTGGCCGGCCTTCTGCCGTGCCCCCATTTCAAGGAACCGCGAGGTGAGCAGGAACAGGGTAAACATGGTGACCGAATCGAAGTAGACCTCGCCGGTCTGCATCACGGTGGCCCAGGTACTGGCGAGAAAGGCCGCGCCGATGGCGAGCGAGACGGGCACATCCATGCCCAACTGGCGGCGCCTCAAATCGCGCCAGGCCGAGTTAAAAAAGGGACGCGCCGAATACAGTACCACCGGCACCGTCAGCAACAGGGCCACCCAGCGCAACAGGTTCTTGAGGCCCTCGTCGATGCCATAGTAATCGCCGGCGTAGAGACCCACCGAAATCATCATCACCTGCATCATGCCAAGGCCCGCCACCGCCATGCGACGCATGGCCTGCTTGCGTTCGCGCTTATGGATCTCTTCCTGGCGGCCGGGATCGAAGGGATGGGCGATATAACCAATGGCGGTAATGGCCTTGAGCACCTCGCTCAAGTGGATTTGGCTGTCGTCCCACTTAAGGCGGGCGCGGTGGGTGGAGTAATTGACGCGAAAGTCGACCACGCCGGGCAGGGAGTTGACGTGGCGCTCGTTTAGCCAGACGCAGGCGGCACAGGTGATGCCTTCCAGGATCAGCGCCGCCTCGCGAAGGTTATCATCCTCGACCGCGACAAAGCTGCGCTGCAATTCCGGCTTGTCGTACAGTTCCAGTTGTTGCAAGGCCTCGGGGATGAGGCCCTTGGCGGTACGCGCCTGGTCGGTACGATACTTGTAGTAGTCGGTCAGTCCGGAATCGACGATGGCCTGTGCTACCGCCTGGCAACCGGGGCAACACATCTCCCGGCTCTCGCCCTCGATACTGACGCGGTAGTCACTGCCGGGGGGAACCGGAAGCCCGCAGTGATAACAGTCCGTCTCCTCGGCCATATGGGTCTAGCGCGACGGCTCCACGTAGGTGGAACCCTGGATCTGGTGCATGGCCTCGCCGAGACGGATGTACATGTCCATGTCCCAGTTGCCCTGCAGGTGCAGGTTGGTCTTAACCTGATAACGGCCGGGAGCGGTCTCCTGCATGGAAAACTCCACATCCTCACTGCTGTTGGAGGGTCGCAGGAAACGACCGACGATATCGGCCCCTTCCAGCAAGTTTCCCTGCTTATCCTTCAATTCCACCTGGAAGACCTGTGGCTCACCCACGTACGGGGTCTGCACCCAGCCCTTGCGGATCTGCCAGCCACGACGCGCCTGTTCACGCATCTGTGCCAGGTACTGGTTGTACTCGGCCTGGACCTTTTGATAATCGTGGCTCACGGTGCCAGGGAAATACGATTCCACCTTGCCCGCATTACGCGGTTCCGGCAGCAGCCAGGAGGCCACGTCTCCGCTCACGCCCTTGGTCGCCATGGTAACGAAGATGGAATCCACCACCACGATAAAGAGAAAAAAGCCGACGATGAGTGCCGGGCCCCAGTGAAACCAGCCGGCCTTTTCGCCCTCGGCCATTTCGGCCAGGCGCTTTTCCCGATAGCTGGTAATGATGCCGAGCATATAGGCGGTCACCAGGAAGACGGCGATATGCATGGCAAAGACATCGCCGCCGGGCCAGATAAAAATGGAGTACGGCACATAGATGCCTACGGTGAGCAGCGCCACGATGGAGGCACTCAGTTTCCCGTTCATGCGCAGAACCAGGTGCAGGATAAGAAATATTCCCACGATCAAGGTAATGCCCAGGAGAATGGTACTAACAATGTCGGCCATGTATTACTTCTCTAATTGCTTCTGAGGGATATAGAACCAGGCCTCGTGTTCGACAGGCTTGAGTTCGGTTTGGTTCAACGGGGTGACCACGAAATGGAACAGGGTCTTGCTTTGCTCGACCGTGGCGGGATTGGCTCGAATGCGGGCCATGACGCGAAGATTTTTCTCCGGTGCAATACTCACCTCATCGAAGTTGGCCAGATCCAGCTCGCCAAAATCGATACCCTCGGTCGTGATGCGATAACGAGTCGTATGGGTGCCCTTATTGGATATCTTCAATTCATAGCTGTTTTGTACACGTCCATCGGCCAGGGTCTGGGCAAGCGGTTGACGGATCTGGTTGACCGCCAGCTCCAGTACATCACGCGTCGCCACACTCCAGACGAGGGCGATGGAAGTGGCGAGGATTGCGACCACATAGCCGATATTCTTGAGTTTGAAGATTCGTGTCTTCTCCCCCTGCAGGACCTTATCCGAGGTATATCGGATCAAGCCACGAGGGTAGCCCACCGAATCCATGATCTCGTTACAGGCATCGATACACAGGGCACAGGTAATGCATTGGTACTGCAAACCGTCGCGAATATCGATACCCGTGGGACAGACCTGCACGCAGTAGCCGCAGTCGATACAATCGCCATAGCCCTGCTCATGACGAACATCGATGTCCTTGAGCGCCTTGGTCAACTTCTGACGCCCCTTACGCCCCTCACCCCGCGACTCGTCATAGGCCACGATCAGCGTATCGCGATCGAACATCGCACTCTGGAAACGGGCGTAGGGACACATATAGGTACAGACCTGTTCTCGCGCCAGGCCGGCCATGACATAGGTGCTCAGGGTCAGGAATAGTGTTGTGGCGTAAGCGGGAAACGGTGCATCGCCCGTGACCATCTGGCTGACCAGTTCCGGGGCATCGCCCCAGTATAGAGTGAAAGAGAGCCCGGTCAGGAAGGCCACGCCGATCCAGGAAATATGGGTCAAGCCTATCTTGAAGACCTTATTTGCATCCCAGTCAGATTTAAACAGGCGAATACGTGCGGGCCGTTCTCCCTGTATCAATCGCTCCAGCAACATAAAGACATCTGTCCACAGAGTCTGGAAACAGAAATAGCCGCAAAATACCCGTCCGGCCAGGCCGGTGACGAAGAACAACAGCCAGGCCGCAATGATCAGGAAACCGGCCAGCCAGAATATGTCCTGGGCATAGACCACCAGGTCGAAGATATAAAAACGGCGACCTTCAATATCAAACAGGATCGCCTGCTGTGGTCCGACTTCGCGCTCCCAACGCAACCAGGGCAGAAGAAAGTAGACACCATAGGCAAGAAACAGGATCGACCACTTCAGACTACGGAATTTACCCTTAACAGAGCGCGGGAAGATAGGAATGCGCTTCTTATAAAGGTCTTGATCATGTCCGGCTTCATTTGCCATTTACACATTTTCTCCCTAGCCAAAATAGATAAAGGGAGGCCGTACATGGTTGTTACCATGTGCCGAGCCTCCCTTGGTGTATCGCACGTATTAGGTCGTGCTTGATCTGGCCTTACTGACCACCGCCGAGTGAGTGGACGTAAACGGTCAACAGCTTGATTTCATCACCGCTTAAGCGACCGGACCAGGCAGGCATGTGACGGGAGATCCCGTTATTGATCACTTGCTTGATGGCCACTTTCTTGGCCTCGAGGTTGGAGGCACCGGGAACATCGGCCACCGTCCAGATACGGTCGGTCAGGTTGGCCGCACCGATAGCAGTGTTACCCTCGGCATCCGCACCATGGCAGGCAACGCAATTGGCCTGGAAGACCTTGGCACCACTCTGCGCCTTGTTGCGGTTCACTTCATGTCCGGACAGGCTAAGAACGTATTCGGACAGGTCGTCCTTCTGCTTGTCGCTTAGTGACTCGAAGTTGGGCATATTTCCGCGGCGACCGTTCTGGATGCTTTGTTCGATATTGACGTAGGTGCCGCCATAGAGCCAGCTATCATCAACCAGGTTGGGGTACTTTCCGATGACACCGACACCACCTTGCTGATGGCAGGCGGCACAGTTATCACCGAACAGGCCCTTGGCGTAGGAGCGCGTGAAGGCCATCATCTCCGGGTCCTGAGCGATCTGGCTATAGCTGGCGTTGGTTACCTTTTCCAGGTACTCGCTCTGGCGTACCGCGGCGTCGCTGTTCTTCATGTCATAGGCCAGCAGTGCACGGGTATTCCAGTGGGTGGTCACCTCTTCACCCTTATCGTTTTCATAGGTGATGGTGTTCATGACACCTTTCAAATAGCTACCACCCATCGGCCAGGAGGGATAGATAATCCAGTATACGATGGCGAAGATGACTGTGGCGTAAAACGCCCACACCCACCAACGGGGCAAAGGGTTGTTGAACTCCTGCAGGTCACCGTCCCACGCGTGACCCGTAGTCTGCACTGAGCCTTCAGTATGTTTCTGCTCACTCATGTTCTTTGTCCTTGCTCTTAGGGGTCGTTTCGTCCCCATCTTCAAACGGAATATTTTTGTATGACTCCAAGCGTTTGCTGCGCTTTTTGTTCGTGAACACGTAGAGAATAATCAGCGTGTAGACGACAAAAAACAGGATCAGCACAAACAGCTTGCTGTTATCGGGGCGGGTAAACCACAAAAAGAAATCACTCATAGCTATATTCCCGCCCCTTTATCCTTATTACCGGAAGTTTACGAAGTACTCTTCGTCATACTTGCTGTAATCAACCATGGTACCCAGTACCTGCAGATAGGCCACCAGCGCATCCATTTCGGTGATATCACTCTTGTTACCGTCATAGTTGCCGCTTTGCGCCTGAGCGATCAGGTTTTCGGTAGCCTTGTTGATATCCAGCATTTCCGCGACGTCCTTACCGAACTTCTCGACGTTGGCATCGAACTCGGCCTTGGTCTCGGAGTAAGGCACACCGACCAGCTTGAGGGCCTTCATGCGATCCGAGATATCGGAGATGTCCAGCTTGTCCTCCAGCAACCACGGGTAGTTGGGCATGATGGACTCGGGCACGACGGAACGAGGTGCAACCAGATGCTGGACATGCCATTCGTTGGAGTACTTACCACCCAGGCGTGCCAGATCGGGACCGGTACGCTTGGAACCCCACTGGAAGGGGTGGTCGTACTGGGACTCGGCGGCCAGGGAGTAATGGCCATAACGCATCATTTCGTCACGGAAGGGACGAATCATCTGCGAGTGACAGGTATAGCAACCTTCGCGAATATAGATATCGCGACCACGCTGCTCCAGAGGAGTATAGGGGCGAACACCTTCCACTTTCTCGACGGTTTCGTCGATCATGTACAGCGGTACGATTTCAACCAGGCCACCAACACCGATGGCGAGCAGGGTCAGGATAATCAACCAGCCTGCATTGGTTTCTACAGTTTCATGCTTAAACATTGATTAGTCTCCTTAACCCTTATGCCATCTTGGCCGCGAGTTTGGCTTCAATCTCAGCCTGCTCACGCTTGGACTGGCGAATGGTCATAAAGATGTTATAGGCCATTACGATCACACCAGACACGAAGAACATACCGCCAATGGCACGTACCACATAGGGTTTGTGCAGGAAGGACACGGTCTCTACGAAGGTGTAGGCAAGGTTGCCGTAGTCATCGAAGGCACGCAGCAGCAGACCCTGACCGATACCGGCGACCCACATGGCGCTGATGTAGAGCACGATGCCGATAGTGGCCAGCCAGAAGTGTACGTAGACCAGTCGCAGGCTATACAGCTTGGTGTCGTACAGGCGCGGCAACAGGTGGTAGATGGAACCAAAGGAGATCAAGGCCACCCAGCCCAGGGCACCGGAGTGTACGTGACCAATGGTCCAGTCGGTGTAGTGGGACAGTGCGTTGACGCTCTTCAGAGACATCAGCGGACCTTCAAAAGTCGACATACCGTAGAAGGACAGCGCGGTGATCATAAACAGCATGATCGGGTCGGTACGCAGTTTGTCCCAGGCACCGGACAGGGTCATGATGCCGTTGATCATACCGCCCCAGGAGGGCATCAACAGCATGATGGAGAAGGTCGCAGCCAGGGTGGAGGTCCAGTCGGGGATCGCGGTCCAGTGCAGGTGGTGAGTACCGACCCACATGTACATGAAGCCCAGTGCCCAGAAGTGGATGATGGACAGTCGATAGGAGTAGACGGGACGACCGGCCTGCTTGGGTACGAAGTAGTACATCATACCCAGGAAGGCGGCGGTGAGGAAGAAGCCCACGGCGTTATGACCGTACCACCACTGGGTCATGGCATCCTGCACACCGGCATGGAAGCTATAGGACGTCAGGCTGAACAGGTTTACCGGTGCCGCCCAGTTATTGAATATGTGCAGCAGGGCGGTGGCCAGAATGAAGGCGATGTAGAACCAGTTGGCCACGTAGATGTGAGGCTGACTGCGACGGCGAATGGTCTGTACGTAGATCCAGAAGTAGGCAACCCAGGTGACGGCGATGAGCAGGTCGATGGGCCAGGTCATCTCGGCGTATTCGCGACCCTGTGTATAACCCATCATATAGGTAATGGCCGCCAGGCCGACGGCAATCTGCCAGCCCCAGAAAGTAAACTTCGCCATGGCGTCGCTGTAGAGACGTACCTGACAGGTGCGTTGAACGACGTAATACGAAGTTGCGAACAGGGCACTACCGCCGAAACCGAAGATTACCAGGGTGGTATGAACGGGGCGGAAGCGACCGAAGGTCAGGCCCGGAAGATCGAAGTTCAGGAACGGCCAGGCCAGTTCGGATGCGATCCACACACCAACCCCCATGCCCAGAACAGCCCAGACGATCGCCATAATCGTGAACTTGCGGACAATATCGTAATTATATTGCGCCGCGTTCTGCGTATTTGTCTCTGCCATAGTTACGCCTCACTGGAAAAAACAATCCGGCGAGAACCGCCGGGTCCAAAATTCTTCAACTCAGTCTAGTTAATTAGACAATGATAATTTAATTACATAGACCGTGACAAGTACGGGCCGGTTTTCCACCTCTTAGAAATGCCTAAAAAGTCTAGCAAAATACTGTGATTTATCTTGCCTGCCGACAAAAAATCGAGAGGATTTTAATACAGATGTAAAACCTGGGGCATGACGTAGGTCAAAACAGCCACGACGATCTCGCCGGGCTGAATGACCTAGTTTTTTGGTTGGTTATTAGGCCAGGATCAGTGGCATGTAATGGTCGATTAACAACAAGGCGAACAGGATCATCAGGTAGTTAATCGAATAGACAAAGGTGCGTATCGCCACGCGTTCCTGACGAGTGACATACAAACGAATCGCATAATAGAGAAATACAATATTAAGGCCGATGGAACCGATAAGGTAGAGTGGTCCACTCATACCTGTCAGATAGGGCAACAGGGTCACCAGGAATAATAAGATGGTGTAGAGCAAGACATGCAGGCGTGTAAACTCAACGCCATGGGTA
The DNA here is from genome assembly GCA_014762495.1 of Gammaproteobacteria bacterium. Classification (GTDB taxonomy): domain Bacteria; phylum Pseudomonadota; class Gammaproteobacteria; order Thiohalospirales; family Thiohalospiraceae; genus JABURT01. Next base: position 26,501 of record JABURT010000079.1, read on the forward strand.
ACAGGTAACATGGGGATGTCTACCTTGGCGTACTCCTGATGGCGGTATATGGCCAGGGCCCAGAAGTGAGGAGGCGTCCACACAAAGATGATCAGGAACAGCAGCAGGGCCTGGGGATCGACCTGCCCCGTGACCGCGGTCCAGCCGAGCAAGGGAGGTGCGGCACCGGCAGCACCCCCGATGACAATGTTCTGCGGCGTCGCACGCTTCAGGAACATGGTGTAGATCACCGCATAACCGATGAGTGAGGCAAAGGTGAGCCAGGCCGTAAGTGGATTCACCAACAATGCCAACACCAACATGGATGAGATACCCAGGGCCAGGGCGAAGGCCAGGGCATGCGTGGAATTGATTCCACCACGTGGCAAGGGTCGATTCTGGGTTCGCCCCATCTTGGCATCGATCTGTTGATCCACCAGATGATTAATCGCCGCTGCAGACGCCGAGGCCAGGCCGATACCGAGGGTACCAAACAACAGTGGCTGCCAAGGCACCATACCGGGTGATGCCATGAACATTCCAACAATAGCGGTAAAGACAATCAGCATTACCACCTTTGGTTTACAAAGCTGATAGTAGTCACGGCGATGGGCCCAGAAACCGTTATTCGAACTTGCGTTACTCGCGATTTCAGCCATGGATCTCTCCCTCCCTCTTGCTTCGCAAGGCATGATTGAGGCTAACCAATGATAATAACAGGATGGCGGCGACACCGTTGTGCGCAACGGCCACAGCCAAGGGTAATGACAAGACAACATTACCGATACCTAACAGGAACTGGAGCGTTACGATCGTCATCATCGCAATGGAAATACGTCGTATGATCACATCCTGACTTTGACGAAGCATAACGATGCCCATCCACCATAAATAAAGGAACGTGATGACAGCACCGATGCGATGTATCAGATGAATCGTAACCCTGGCATCGTTATCTAGAACGCCAAACTCGTAATTCACACCAAGGCCACGCCAAAGAGTAAAGGCCTCGCCAAAGTCAGTGGGGGGCCACCAATATGTCTGGCAAGTCGGAAAATCGGGACAGGCCAGGGCAGCGTAATTGGCACTGGTCCAACCGCCCAGCATGATTTGAAGTACAACGATAATAAGACCGATCAGGGCCAGGGTTTTCATACGTGGAGTGGCAATAGTTCTCGCGCTCAGCAAACCGCTATGACGAAGGCTTATCCACCACAGCAACGAGAGTGTTGCCATTCCCCCCATTAGATGCGACATAACCACTACGGGTTTGAGCAGGAGTGTTACCGTCCACATTCCGAGTAGAGCCTGGAATATCACTAGTGCAACAATAAAAAGTGGTGTCTTTACCTGTTGCTGTGGCTCACGTCGCTGCTTCAAGGCAAGGATGGCAATGGCAAAGATTAATAATCCGAGAGTCCCTGCAAAATATCGATGCACCATTTCCTTCCAGGCCTTGTGAGCTTCAACCGGGCGTTCCGGATAGGCTTCATTGGCAGCCGAGATTTCATGCGACTCTTTTGGTACATCGAGATGACCATAGCAACCGGGCCAGTCCGGGCAGCCCAGGCCGGCATCCGATAGACGAACGAAAGCACCTAGCACCACCACGCATAGTGTCAACAGTGTGGCTGCAAATCCAAGTTTAGAAAAAAGGTCATTTCTCATTATTGTTCTCGCTTTACATCAACCTATTTGTGAAACATGCAGCAAACGCCTTAAGTCTTTAAGTAACCATTCGGCATTGAACCCGGGCTCATAGTTCATCATCAAGTTTCCAAGTGGGTCCACTATATACAAACGCCCTGCTGTTGAAGCATCCTTGCCACCGATTTCGAACTGACGGAGGAAACCGGTTAGCTGGTTGGCATTACCATCCACCAGGACCAGATCAGGATGAGCCTGCGAATAATACTGTTTTGTTTCATCTGAAAGTTGTAAGTCATTCAGCACAAAAACACGTCTGACTCGATGCATTTCCTTACCCTGTGCAAGACGGACCTGTCGTGTCTTGTAGATAACAGATTCACACTCTTTATCGCATGTTCCATTGCCAATATAAACAAGCGTCCATTTCTTTCGCATCTGCTCAAGTTCGAATACAGAACCATCCTGAGCAACAAGAGAGAATTCCTGAAGAGGTTGTGCTGGGCGAATCAAATTACCCTTGTTGCGAGTATCCGTCATTCCCCAGTCGTCTACAGTGCTAAAGACAAACCAGGCAATCAACATAGGCAATACAAATATCGCGCCCAATAGCAGCATCATTTTTCTTGAACGGTTTTGCTGTATATTAATCTTGCTAACCACGACTACCTCTCCCCTGGCTGCACTTTTTTGTAGTTTAAAAAGAAATAGAGACCGAGCAAAATGGCGGCAAAAGTAAACCACTGCACGGCATAGCTTTCACTCTTTTCAGGTGATGATGCGATAAGCGCCCACTCCCTGATATAGCCCCCTGGAGCATCTGGTGATAACAACACAATATAGGGCAAAAATTCGCGCCCCAGTTCCGTTTCAATTTCATCTAGCTTTAACCACTGTATAACCTGGGGCCACTGTTTGTCCCAAACATTTCCACCTTTTATGACAAACTGATCTTGCATTGGCCTCTTAAATAGACCAGTGGCGCTCACCGGGGCTTGTTTCAATTCAATATCCGGCAATTCTTTGCGACTCATCCCCAGGGGAACCCAGCCACGGTTTACCAGAACCCAACGTTCACTCGTTCCGATTTGCAGGGGGGTTAAGACGTTATAACCCGCCACTCCATTATGGATCTGGTTGTCCAGTAAAATTTGATGTTCCGAGTCATAGTTTCCATTAATAATAACTCGTCGGTAATTCATACCATCGTCGACGCGTATGTTTTCATCGATCATCAAACGCGGTTTTTGCATACGCGACTCATGTGTTTCAATGATTTCGCGCTTCTCTTCCGCCCGATCCAATTGCCATACACCAAGACGGATAAAGAGAGGAAAGAGAATCAGCACCGCCACAGTAGGCCAAATACCGGGACGAAACCGGCGCTGTATTGCAAGGCTCGACATATAGGTCTCTTATCACCTCAATGGTTCACTATACAGCCTTATAACAGGTATACTTGTCACGTATACAACACTGACTGGACTGTAAGATGTTAATAAAAATTGTAATTCTGATCGTATTCTTGTTAATTCTGATCAGTCTCGCCACAGCATTGTTCACCTTTTTCAAGGATGGCAGCAAGGAAGATTCCAATAGAACCGTAAAAGCGCTAACCATGCGTATTGCTCTATCAATTGGGCTGTTCATCTTTCTCTTGATTGGTTATGCAAATGGCTGGATTCAACCACATGGTATTCAATAATCCAATTTAATATTTTAGTCTGTTTTAAAACAGTAATACTTAATGGTTGAAAAAAGCGCCGTGCAATTGCACGGCGCTTTTCTGTTTATATCCAGTAAACGAAAATAAACAGTCCCAACCAGACTACGTCCACGAAGTGCCAATACCAGGCCGAGGCCTCGAAGGCAAAGTGGTGTTTGGCAGTGAAGTGTCCCTTCATTGCGCGTAACAGCATCACCAACAACATGATGGCACCGATGGTGACATGCAGGCCATGGAAACCGGTCAACATATAGAAGGTTGAACCGTAAATGCCGGTGGTCAACTTGAGATTCAGATCAACGAGAGCAAACCCGAATGCGTGCGCTTGAAGGGGCACAAAAAAAACAACCAAAAA
>JABURT010000182.1 GCA_014762495.1 Gammaproteobacteria bacterium
CGCCGCGAGACCAGCGCCGCCGAGGACAGCCTGCACGACCTGGGTGACTTCTCCATGATCGCCTCCGACTCACAGGCCATGGGTCGCGTTGGTGAGGTGATCACCCGCACCTGGCAGACCGCGCACAAGATGAAGGTGCAACGCGGCAGCCTGGACGAAGATACAGCGCGCCACGACAATTTCCGCGCCCGTCGCTACGTCGCCAAGTACACCATCAACCCGGCCATCACCCATGGCATCGGTCACGTGGTGGGATCGCTGGAGGTGGGCAAGATGGCCGACATCGTGTTGTGGCGCCCGGCCTTCTTTGCCACCAAGCCCTCCATGATCATCAAGGGCGGCATGATCGCCGCCGCGCCCATGGGTGATCCCAATGCCTCCATCCCCACACCGCAGCCGGTGCACTATCGACCCATGTTCGCCTCTTACGGCTCGGCCATGCATGCCACCTCGCTGACCTTTGTCTCGCAGGCAGCTATGCAGGCCGATGTGGTCGGCAAGCTGGGCCTGAAGACGCGGGTCGAGGCGGTCAAGGGGACGCGCCAGGTAAGCAAGGCCGATCTCATCCACAACACCTATCAACCGGTGATGGAAGTGGATCCGCAGACCTACGAGGTGCGCGCCGACGGACAACTGCTGGTGTGCGAACCGCTTGAGGTCGTACCGCTGGCGCAACGCTATTACCTGTTTTAGATAGGCATACTCCTAACGAGGAAGAGAAGGGTGTTACAGCTTACAGAACGACTCGAACAAAAAGGCGAAGAGCCCGTACTAGGCCAGTTGAGCCTGCCCTATGAACTGCGTATCAAGAGCCGCTTACGCACGCAGTTGCTGGACGGTACCGAGGTGGGGCTATTGCTGCCACGCGGTACCGTGTTGCGCGGCGGCGATACCCTGCGCAGCGAGGCCGGGGATGTGGTGGAAGTGGTGGCGGCGAGTGAGACCGTGTCCGTGGCCCGTGCCGGCGACGCCCAGTTACTGGCCCGCGCGGCCTATCACCTGGGCAATCGCCACATGTCCCTACAGATCGGCGAGGACTGGATCAGCTATCTGCACGACCACGTGCTGGACGATATGGTGCGGCAACTGGGCCTCGAGGTGACTTGCGAACAACGCCCCTTCGAACCCGAGGGTGGCGCCTACGGCGGACATGGATTCCATGGCGGACACGAACATCACCACCATTAACACGGGCGCGCAACCGGCACTGTGGCGCTTGTTGCAGCTGGTCAGCCCCAACCTGCCCATCGGTGCCTTCGCCTATTCGCAGGGACTGGAGCAGGCGGTGGACTCGGGTCGCGTGACCGACGAGGCGGCGACCTATGAGTGGTTGAGTGGTGTGTTGTCGCATTCCTTCGCCTCTCTTGAGATCCCGCTGTTGTCCCATTGTTATCGGGCCTGGCAGTTGGGGGATGAGAGTTCGGTGTCGTACTGGAATGACTTCCTGCTGGCCTCGCGCGAAACCGCCGAGCTTCATGAGGAAGAGCGACTGCTGGGGATAAACCTGGCACGCCTGCTGGCCGATCTTGGCATCGACGAGGCGAGGCCGTGGAGCCAGCAAAGTCAGACCACGCTCATCAATATGTTCGCCCTGGCCGCGGTTAAGTGGCAGATCCCGATGGCGCAGGCGGCACAAGGCCTGGTCTGGAGCTGGCTAGAGAATCAGATCGCAGCGGCCATCAAGCTGGTGCCGCTTGGGCAGACGGCGGGGCAAAGACTTTACATGCAGCTGACGCCGGACCTGGAACAGGCAGTGAACCAGGGCCTGGCGATCGAGGATGAAGCAGACATAGGACAATCGGCCTTCGGTGTCGCCCTGGCCAGTAGTTGGCACGAGACACAATACAGCCGCCTGTTCCGTTCATAGACAAAGGGGAATCAAGATGTCCAAGCATCAAGCATTACGTGTCGGGATCGGCGGTCCGGTCGGCTCGGGTAAGACGGCCTTGACCGCGCGACTGTGTGCCTGTCTCAAGGATCGTTTTAACATCGCCGTGGTGACCAACGATATCTACACCAAGGAAGACGCGCAATTTCTGACCCGTCATGAGGCCCTGGAACCGGAACGCATCCTCGGTGTCGAGACTGGCGGTTGTCCGCATACCGCGATCCGTGAAGATGCCTCCATGAACCTGACTGCCGTGGATACCCTGCAACAACGTTTTGAAGGCCTGGAGGTGGTGTTTATTGAAAGTGGCGGCGATAACCTGAGCGCCACCTTCAGTCCCGAACTTTCCGATCTCACCATCTACGTCATAGACGTCGCGGCCGGCGACAAGATCCCGCGCAAGGGCGGCCCGGGCATTACCAAGTCGGACCTGCTGGTGATCAATAAAACCGATCTTGCCCCTTATGTAGGCGCGTCCCTCGAGGTAATGGACGAGGACAGCAAGCGTATGCGAGGCGAACGTCCCTATGTCTTTACCAACCTCAAGACCGACGAAGGACTGGATGCGGTGATCGACTTTCTTATCAAGCATGGCATGCTGGAGAACGCAGCCGCTTAAACCAACATTCAGCATTAATGCCTATTATGGATAACAAAGATCCATCGCAGGAGATGATGAATCACTGCCTTCTATTGCTACACGACTTTTCTTTTTGTATTTATCCCCGTCTTTAGTGCTCAGCCCCATCTCGATTTTCATCATGAGAAGGGGAAAAGCATAATCTTTTAAAACCTCTCTTTCTAACTACTCCGCACTAATAAAGAGCAAGCACATGGCATGTTTAGTTGTCATGCAATACAACAAACCGTCTGTTTTTGGTGCGATAGATTTTGTTCGTTGCACTCAATCTGCTCATTATCGTAAAGGCGTTTTAAGTAATACACGACAAGCTATTGATTAAATAAAACAAACTTCATTGGCATAAGGCTTGCTATGGATAAAGGACTGGTGAATTTGGCTCTGTTTGCATGTTCAGTCTCTGTCCCAAAGAAAGTCGTATGGATGGAAGAGTGAAGTGACAAGCAAAGTATGAATTACAACGTGTAACTTAATCACCACTCATTCAACCATAGCTTTGGAGACGAAAAGGGGCAGTGACAATGGATACAATCATCAAGATTGATGTAAACAAACCCGCCGACGAACAGGATGGTGTCATCCATAACCGTTGGCATCCTGATATTCCCATGGTGGCCATGGTAAAACCTGGAGATGAATTCAGGGTGGAATGCCTGGATTGGACCGGGGGACAGATTAGCAATGATGACAGTGCAAATGACATTCGCGATGTGGATCTGACCCAGGTACATTACCTGAGTGGCCCCATTGGTGTTGAAGGTGCTGAGCCTGGTGACCTGATGGTAGTCGACATTCTCGATGTTGGTGTCTTGAAGGAATCAGAATGGGGTTTCACGGGGCTATTCGCCAAGGAAAATGGTGGTGGTTTCCTGACCGAACACTATCCCGAAGCCAATAAGGCATGTTGGGATTTTCATGGTATCTATGCCTCTTCACGCCACATCCCCGGTGTTGAATTCGCCGGTATCATGCACCCGGGTTTGATTGGTTGCCTGCCATCCAAGGAATTGCTGGACGAGTGGAACAAGCGTGAAACCGAACTGGTCGATACCGATCCTGAACGTGTACCGCCACTGGCCGCTCTGCCCTATGCAGACACCGCAGTCATGGGGCAGATGAAACCCGATGCCGCCGCTGAGGCCGCCAAGGAAGCCGCACGCACCGTTCCGCCTCGTGAACACGGTGGTAACTGCGACATCAAGAACCTGTCTCGTGGTTCACGCGTGTACTTCCCTGTGTACGTGAAAGACGGCGGCCTTTCCATGGGCGACATCCATTTCTCACAGGGCGATGGTGAAATCACCTTCTGTGGCGCCATTGAAATGGCAGGCTATCTCGACATTCGTGTGGGTCTGGTCAAGGGTGGTATGAGTAAGTACAACGTGAAGAATCCCATCTTCCAGCCCAGCCCGCTCGAGCCACGTTACAGCAATTACCTCATCTTTGAGGGTATCTCCGTCGACGAAGACGGTGAGCAGCACTATCTTGATGCGCATGTGGCCTATCGTCAGGCCTGTTTGAATGCGATTGAGCATCTCAAGCTGCACGGTTATACCGGTGAACAGGCCTATGCCATTCTGGGTACTGCACCGGTTGAAGGTCATATCAGTGGTATCGTTGATATTCCCAACGCCTGTGCGACGCTGTGGCTGCCAACGGAAATATTCGAAGGTGATATCAATATCAGCCCTGATGGTCCGACCAAGTTCGTAGAGCCTGGAACAGACCTGGCTAAAACCAGCTAGCCATACGGTAAGGGAAGCCTGGTAGTTTCATCCAGGCTTCCCTCTATTCTTCAGACAGGAGTTGAACATGCCGTTATACGATTATCGTTGTCCCAGCTGTAAGCATGAATTCAGTGAACTGCTTTCGCTTGAGGAATATTCGCCTTTGCGGGTTTGCCCGGAATGCAATGCGCCATCTCCGCGCAAGATATCCGCACCGAAACTGCGCATCCTCAAAGAGAATGAGAGAAAGGCCAAAGAGCGCAATGAAAAAGCAATCTTCGAGCCGATGAAGTTTACGCGTAAGCATCAGTGTTCTGATCCTAATTGTAATCACGAACATCATGATGAAAAGAAAAAGGGAGCATTTAAACAAATTCGTGAAGGAAGTCGTCCCTGGATGCTTGGATAATTCAGTTAAATCGTATCTGCTCAAAGGCCAGACATGAATGTGTCTGGCTTTTTTTATGATCATACAAAGTATTACGAACGTGCTTGAAAATATTACGCACTAATTAAACGCAGTCTTTAAATGACTCTGCTCTTTAAGTGAGCATAAAGCCATTCGTTAAATTCATATTCTTTATATAACTTGAGATAGGGTCATGTCAGCATTTTAAGACGCTGCTTAAGTTAATGTTTTTGATAAATAAAAATTAACACCCTATGAATACAGGGTGCTTTGGCATGTTGGTTGCAACAAACAGCGCAGGGGCTTGATGACTGTGCACATGTTCAATGCATCAAGTGTTTTTTTTAGTCTTAATAATTCATCTCTATGTAAGGGGACTAGGAAATGAAATCGAAATTCGTACATTCTAACTGGCGCAAGCTTATGGGTGCCGCACTGGGCGTAAGCCTGGGGGCAAACATAGGAATCGCGAGTGCAGCAGGCGTGAACGAAACAGGTCTTGCTGTAACAGACGACACTGTAAAAGTTGGTATCCTGCATTCACTGACCGGAACCATGGCTATTAGTGAAACCGGTGCCCAGGAAGCAGAAAAGCTTGCTATCAAACAGATTAACGATATGGGTGGTATCCTCGGTCGAAAGATTGAAATCATCCAGGAAGATGGTGCCAGTGACTGGCCCACTTTCGCGGAAAAATCTCGTAAGCTTTTGGTAAAGGATAAGGTAGCTGCAGTATTTGGTTGCTGGACTTCTGCCTCTCGTAAGGCCGCTCTTCCCGTTTTCGAAAAAGAAAATGGTCTTCTTTACTACCCGACTTTCTATGAAGGTCTGGAACAATCCAAGAATGTAATCTACACCGGCCAGGAAGCCACTCAGCAGATCCTTGCTGGTCTGGACTGGGTTGCCAAGGAAAAGGGTGCCAAAACTTTCTACCTGATTGGTTCTGACTACATCTGGCCCCGTACCTCCATGAAGATTGCTCGTAAGCACATCGAGAATGTTCTGGGTGGCAAGGTAGTAGGTGAAGAATACAAACCTCTGGGTAACACTCAGTTCGGTTCCGTTATCAACAAGATCCGCCTGAAGAAGCCTGATGTTATCTACGCCGCTGTTGTGGGTGGTTCTAACGTTGCATGGTTCAAGCAGCTGAAGGCTGCCGGTATCACTGGTAAGAAGCAGACCCTGCTGACTCTGTCTGTTACTGAAGACGAAGTACTGGGTATTGGCGGTGAAAACCTGGAAGGCTTCTATTCAGTAATGAAGTACTTCCAAAGCCTGGATAATCCAAATAACAAAGCCTTCGTAAAAGCCTTTAAAGAAATGCATGGCGAAGACAGTGTAATTGGTGACGTAACTCAGGCTGCTTACCTGGGTCCATGGTTGTGGAAGGCTGCGGTTGAACAAGCCGGAAGCTTTGATGTTGATAAGGTTGTAAAGGTCTCTGAAACCGCAGGCATTGAATTGAAAGATGCACCTGAAGGTTATGTGAAGCTGCATCCTAATCATCACCTTTGGAGTAAGACTCGTGTGGCCAAGTGGAATAAAGATGGTCAAGCAACTGTTGTATTCGAGTCTGATCTGATTGAGCCCAACCCCTTCCCTGAGGGTTACCAATAAGCGCTATTGATGTTGTAACTGTGCTGGTCGATCTTAGGATCGGCCAGCCTATAACAAAACCAATAAGCAACATGTTTGATATAGCAAAGTAAGATCGAGAGTATTTACGCGGAGTAAAAGAGATGGGTTATTCAGCAGATGAGATGATGGCTATCTTTGCGATGCAAGGTTTCGCCGGTATCAGCCTTTTTAGTGTGCTACTGCTTATGGCACTGGGTCTGGCGATTATTTTCGGGCAAATGGGTGTTATCAATATGGCCCATGGTGAATTTATGGCTGTCGGAGCATATACCACCTACATGCTTTCGGTACTGAGTGAAGAGTTCTTTCCTGGATTTATCCAATATTATTTTGTCTTCGCGATTATCGCGTCATTCATAATCGCGGGGATATTGGGCTTCCTGGCCGAGTTTGCGCTAATAAGACACCTTTACAAGCGACCACTGGATACGTTGCTGGCGACCTGGGGTTTAAGTCTTATCATGCAGCAAGTTTTCCGTTCAGTTTTCGGAGCCCGTGAAGTAAGCCCTACACTGCCAGACTGGTTACTAGGGTCTTACCAGCCAACCGACATGATCGATATTCCATTAAATGGTCTTTTCGTGCTAGCACTTACGTTTTTCGTGACACTGGGTGTGTTCCTCCTGATGTTCAAGTCCAGGTGGGGGCTACGTGTACGCGCCACTACACAAAACCGTGTCATGAGTAGCGCAGTGGGTATTAATACAAAGATGGTCGATAGACTAACCTTTGCGCTCGGCTGCGGTATAGCTGGTATCGCCGGCGCAGCATTTACCACTATCGCGTCTACAGGTCCGACAACCGGATCACTTTATATAGTGGATACCTTCATGGTTGTCGTGTTTGGTGGTGCGGCGAGTCTGTTCGGCACGATTGCATCTGCGTTCTCAATTGCACAGGCCCAGTCAATACTGGAATTCTTCATCAGTGGCTCTATGGCCAAGGTTATTACCTTGCTGACTATAGTAATCATTCTGATGATGCGCCCAGAAGGCTTGTTCTCTATCAAAGTGCGTAAGTAATAAGGCAGGAGAGCATCATGAACTTTGTAATGGAAAGATTTTTGGGTGGAAAAAATGGAGCGATTGGCATAGCCATACTCGCTGCATTGATTTTCCTGGTATTACCCCTGGTGCTTGACCTGTTTCGACTGAATCTGGTCGGAAAGTACCTGACATATGCATTTGTTGCAGTAAGCCTGGTCCTGTTATGGGGTTACGGAGGCGTATTGAGTCTTGGGCAAGGTGTGTTTTTCGGGCTTGGTGGATACTGTATGGCGATGTTCCTGAAGCTGGAAGCATCGGATCCGGAAAGCACCAAGATCCAGTCAACTCCTGGTATCCCAGATTTTATGGACTGGAACCAGTTAACGGCATTGCCATGGTTCTGGGAACCCTTCCACAGTTTCAGCTTTACTGTGCTCGCAGTGCTGCTGGTACCGATGATATTTGCGATCATCATTGGGTATTCCATGTTTAAACGCCGCGTAGGTGGCGTTTACTTTGCGATTATCACCCAGGCTATTGCCCTGATCCTTACGGTTCTCATCGTAGGCCAACAGGGATATACCGGCGGTATTAATGGTATTACCGACCTTAGAACACTTAACGGCTGGGACATTCGTGAGGATTCAGCGAAATATATTCTTTACTTCGTGAACGCAGTTCTGCTGTTCGGTGTGATATTCCTGGGACGTTATATCCTTACCAGTAAGTTTGGACGCCTGTTGCTGGCAATGCGTGATAAGGAAGATCGGGTACGCTTCTCAGGTTATGACGTATCCAACTTCAAGATCTTTATCTTTGCTGTCTCGGCCATGATCTCCGCCATTGGTGGTGCGATGTTTACCTTGCAGGTTGGATTCATGTCTCCATCCTTCGTCGGTATCGTACCTTCCATCGAAATGGTCATATTCGCGGCTGTGGGCGGACGTATGTCTCTGATAGGGGTTGTGTACGGGACCTTGCTGGTTAACTTCGGCAAGACGATTTTCTCTGAAACGTTCCCTGAACTTTGGTTGTTCCTGATGGGTGGCTTGTTTATCGCGGTAGTTCTCTACTTCCCCAACGGTTTGGCGGGTATCTGGGAAAAGCATGGTAAAAAACTGGTCAACTGCATCAAACGTATGCAGTGCTACAGTGCGACCAAGTCATTAATAGCATCCATGCGCACCAAGTTTGGTGCGGCGAAACAGTCGTGATCTTCAAGGAGTAATGTGTCATGAGTCTAGAAAATACAGATTTTGCATTAGCGGTTGAAGATTTGACGGTTTCGTTTGATGGCTTCAAGGCAGTAGACGGCCTGAATTTCTACCTCGAAAAGGATGAGCTGCACGTCGTGATTGGCCCCAATGGAGCCGGTAAAACAACAGTGCTTGACCTAATATGCGGCAAAACAAAGTCAACCGAAGGCAGTATCAAGTTTAAAAACAAGGAGCTGACCAAGCTGGCGGAACACGAGATCGTGCATGCAGGTGTTGGTCGTAAGTTCCAGACGCCATCCATATACGAAAATCTTTCAGTCTACGAGAACCTGGAAGTTTCTTATCCGCAGGGACGCGGGGTCTTCGGCTCCTTGATGTTTAAACGGACCGATGAAGTGGATAAGCGTATACGTGAAGTCGCAAACGAAATATTCCTCGGCGATTCGCTTGATATGGAAGCTGCACTGCTAAGTCATGGTCAAAAGCAGTGGCTGGAAATCGGAATGCTTTTGATTCAGAACCCTGAGCTTCTGATGCTTGATGAGCCTGTTGCCGGAATGAGTGTAAAAGAACGTGAGCAAACCGCAGATTTGTTGAATCGGATCTGTAAAGGACGATCTGTCTTGGTTATCGAACATGACATGGAATTCGTCGCCAGGATTGCTCACAAGGTAACAGTCTTGCACCAGGGCAAAATTCTGGCCGAGGGTGATATGCAGACAGTTCAGAACGATCCGAAAGTAATTGAAGTGTACCTGGGTCACTAGGTCTAGAGGGGCTAATTATGCTTGACGTATCTAATCTTCATGTAAGTTATGGTCAAAGTGAAGTGATTCATGGTGTCGAGTTTGACGTTAAGAAGAATGAAACTTTGGCCATTATGGGCCGTAACGGGATGGGTAAGACGACTCTGTTTAAATCTCTGATCGGTATTTTGAAGGCCGGTGAGGGCACCATCAAGATAGATGGTGTCGATGTCACAGACAAGGAAAGTTATCAAAGGGTTGAAAATGGCATCGCTTATGTTCCGCAGGGACGTATGATCTTCCCGACGCTGTCTGTTCAGGAAAATATTGAAACCGGGATGGAAGTCTCGAAGCTTAAAACAATACCCGATGATATTTTCTACCTGTTCCCCGTGTTGCATGAGATGCGACACCGTAAAGGCGGAAACTTGTCCGGTGGACAGCAACAGCAATTGGCCATTGCGCGTGCCCTGGTGACAAATCCTAAGGTGTTGTTGCTTGATGAGCCCACCGAAGGGATACAGCCGTCAATCATCAAGGACATAGCAAATATACTCAACGAACTGAAGTCGATGCGTGATATCACGATTATCGTATCCGAACAGGTGTTGAGTTTTACCATGGCAATAGCCGACCGACTGATCGTGATCGATAAAGGGAAGTTTATTCACGAAGATCTGCGAGAAGACGTCGATACTGACAAGATCAGTAAGTACTTGTCTGTATAGTAAAATCTACGTATTGGGGAGTAAGAAATGAGACATGGTGATATTTCATCCAGCAACGATACCGTCGGCGTTGCTGTCGTGAATTATAAGATGCCACGGCTGCACACCAAGGCCGAGGTGCTGGACAATGCCAGAAAGATCGCCGATATGATTGTTGGCATGAAACAGGGATTGCCGGGTATGGATCTGGTCATTTTTCCTGAGTACAGCACACACGGCATTATGTATGATGCGAAAGAGATGTACGAAACCGCGTCTACCATACCCGGTGAAGAGACAGAGATCTTTGCCGAGGCTTGTCGTAAGGCCAACACCTGGGGTGTTTTCTCACTTACCGGTGAGCAACACGAAGAACACCCCAACAAGGCGCCATATAACACGCTAATCCTTATGAACAATGAGGGTGAAATTGTTCAGAAGTATCGAAAGATTATGCCCTGGTGCCCGGTTGAGGGTTGGTATCCGGGTGACTGCACCTACGTGTCTGAAGGTCCAAAAGGTCTTAAGGTAAGCCTAATTATCTGTGACGATGGCAACTATCCCGAGATCTGGCGCGACTGTGCCATGCGTGGCGCCGAGTTGATCGTGCGTTGCCAGGGTTATATGTACCCATCCAAGGAACAACAGGTTATTGTCGCCAAGGCCATGGCCTGGATGAATAATACCTATGTGGCGGTTGCCAATGCGACTGGTTTTGACGGCGTGTATTCATACTTTGGTCATTCCGCTATTGTTGGCTTTGATGGACGTACCCTGGGTGAATGTGGAGAAGAAGAATACGGTATTCAATATGCCGAATTGTCCACATCGCAAATCCGTGATGCGCGCAAGACATGGCAATCACAGAACCACCTGTTCAAACTCCTGCACCGTGGTTATACAGGTAAGATAAACTCTGGTGAAGACAGTGACGGTGTGGCGGAATGTCCTTACGAATTCTATCGTACATGGATCAATGATCCTCAAAAAGCGAAGGATAACGTCGAGAACATTACCCGTGAAACGGTCGGTACCGCAGAATGCCCCATTGACGGTATTCCCAACGAAGACACCGATACCAGCCATAAGTGATGTGGCTACAATCCAGGGGTACAGTACACTCCTGTACCCCCGGATTTTTTATCTGGCATTATCATACTAATGCTCACTCTCGAATCACATAAACGAAAGCTAGGTCTGTACCTTCGGGCATTGTGGGGAACAGGGTTTGGGATTGGACACTTCAGACCAGATCACGAAAACCACTCACAACTCAGCTATCTCGAGAACGACCAGATATATCTGCCCGACGGCAATCTGTCTGAAAATGACGCGCTACTATTTTACCGGGCCGCTACCACACACGCCGCACTGCACTCCATCTATAGCACAAATCCGTTTCAAGTTGCCGATCTGAATTTCCTGCAACGCAGCATCATTGGTCTGGTTGAAGACCTACGTGTTGAACTCATGGCAATCGATGAGTTCCCGGGACTACGTTGGCTATGGTTGCAATTCCATGATGTCCAGGGTCCCGATACCAAAAACGCACAGCATTTGATGATACGCCTGTCGAAAAGTGTGCTCGATCCAGACTATCGTGATGAAGAACAATGGGTCAGAAAGGGACAGGAATTGATACTGGAAAGATTCAAGAGTCATGGTCTTGACCAGGATGCAGTGATGGAAATTGGGCTTGCACTTGCCAATGACCTGGGTCAGCAGCGTATACCCTTGAATACCGGTAGATATGAACAATCCATCACATACCGAGATGACAATCGTTGCCTTTGGCAAAAGCACATCGAACACCAGGAGCGGACATCAAGCGTCAATCAGCAAGCAGAGGCAAGCCCGCAAAATAACAAGCTAATTGAATCTGCCACAGGTATTCGTTTAAAGACTTCAGAGGTCGAGTCCAGGGGCAGTGATGGCTTGCTGATCAGGCAGATGGATAATGCCGATTTTGAGTATAAGGAATATCTGGATGCCCCGTTCGAAACAAGCTTGTCTTATCCTGAGTGGGATTACAGAAGTCATGTTCTGAAACAGGACTGGTGCACAGTAAAAGAAATCAATGCCTTGCCTGGGTCGCCTGAACTGATAGAAAAGATCCTGGGTTCCCATCATGATACCTTGACTCGGCTTCGATACATCGCGAACAAACTCTATATTCAAAGTCAACAGCGGGTTCGTAAGCTGGAAGAGGGTGAAGAAGTTGACCTCGACTACATTGTCAATTCGATGGTCGATCTTAGATCTGGCAAGACACCGGATACACGAGTTTTTATGAGAAATGATTATCATAAAGATAATAGCCTTGCCATTTCGATCTTGCTGGATCTGTCCGAGTCGACAAATGAAACGGTAAAGGAGACAAATTACCAGGTGTATAAATTGTTGCGTGATGCCGTATTGTTACTGGGAGAAACCCTGTCTGCCGCAGGTGAGCACTTCTCAATTTCGGGATTCTCATCCAATGGCAGACATAACGTCTATTACACTCGCTATAAGTCCTTTGATGATGATTTCCAGGCAAATAGATCCCGCTTATGTGGAATTAAGGGTTCTTACTCAACCCGCCTGGGGACTGCGATCAGGCATTGTGCGACTGAGTTATCGCAGCAGGAAAACAGGAAGAAGTTATTATTGGTGATTACCGACGGCGCGCCATCGGATGTCGATGTCTACGATACGAACTATCTGGTTGCGGATAGCTGGCATGCGGTGAGAAGCCTGAGTCAACAGGGAATCCGGCCGTTCTGTCTCAATCTAGATAGTCAGTCCGAATCGACGACCGAGTACGTATTTGGCAAGGGACGTTACCAAACCCTGGATGATATGCGCCGCCTGCCCGATGTGCTCTCATATCTCTATCTAAAATACATGCGTCACGGCGCGTAAATCAGTCTGCCACGCATTTATTTCATGAGTTGTGTTCCCGGCCTCACCACCGTTCAAGCGACCAGGTGAAGCCGGTCGATGGGCAGAGTTAGTTGATGGTTTTGAAGTGTCTCTGACAAGTTGGGCGCTCAGCGTCCGTTCGCCGCTCGAGTCTAGCGTACCCAATTCTGTCCGGTATCCATTGCTGTCGCCTATGTGCGTAGCCATAAATACACAGTGGCGGGGTCCAAATCGCCGCGGTTTTCTCAGTGGGCGATTCCAAGTATAATTCAGCGTTTGCTAATTCTTGGCCGTTTTCGATATCGCCAAGCGGAAGAGTCGGTTATTACGTCCTGTGCCCAGCGGGGGTCTGCGGGGGGTAGCGATTTTAGCTAATTTGGAAGAGGATTTGTGATGATGAAACATGCCAAGCGCGCATTTGCCATTGTGCTGGGGCTGTCGTTTCTGGGACTGGGCGTGGCGGTCTCTGCAGACGAAATGATCGACAAGGCCACAGTGGAGCGCATCAAGCCAATCGGACAGGTCAACACCGGCGGTGCCGTAGTGATTTCATCCGGTGCCCGATCCGGTAAGGAGATCGTGAACAGCACCTGCGCGGCTTGTCATGGTACCGGCGCCCTGGGTGCCCCCAAGATCGGCAACAAGGCCGACTGGAAGGGTCGTGGCAGCCTGGCGGCTATGGTCAAGAGCGCCGCCAAGGGTAAGGGCGCCATGCCGCCGCGTGGTGGCGACTCGTCCATCACCGACGGTGAACTGAAGGCGGCCATCAGCTACATGCTCAAGTAAACGCTGTATCCGCTCAAGGAAAAAGGCCGCTATATGCGGCCTTTTTTGTGCCTGATATTCTCACTCAATCTGTTTGACAGGTGTCGCTACAACCGCAGCTTGCCAGACCGTGTGCCTTGCTCCAGGCCTCTCTACCTTCTTTATAGGCCAGCCAGGCAATAATCACGGCGCCGATGGCATCGATATAGCCAATGCCAGTGAATTGATAGCCCAGGCTGGCAACGAGCAGGACCAGGGAAAAGTGTAAACAGGCCCGTGAACAATGGGCATCGGCGATAATGGCCTGGGATCCCAGTGCCGTTCCTACCTTGACCTTGTAGTGGATCAGCAGCCACATAAAGGAGATGGAAACCAGCGAAATGATCGTCCCCCACAGGGTCGTCACGGGTTGGTGGCCGTTGATGATGTTGATGAGCGCAGTGGCGAGTAGTCCAGCGGTAAGCAGGTAGAAGGCGATGGCGGTAATACGCAGCGCAGTTTTTTCAAAGCGATCCGGCGATTCGGATTCATGACGGCGAATGCGCAGGACCATGTGCCAAATGCCAATACCAGATATCACCTCAACGAATGAATCGATACCGAAACCAAGCAGGCTCAGGGTCTCGTCCTCGATTCCAAAGTAGATGGCGATGACGCCTTCGATAATGTTATAGACAACGGTAAAGACGGCCAGTGCGAGTGCATAGCCGTATAGTTGTTTTTGTCCCATCGTAAGCGCCATGGAATTACCTTCTAAGCGATATCAATATGCCCAGTAGTCCGGCGATACCCAAGCCTGCGCTCATCCACAGTGGATCGAACATGTATCGGCTTGAAGGTTCCAGGCCCAGCACCAGTGCCGCGGCGATAAGCAGGCCGCTGCCCAGAATAGACCAGACGGTACGCCGGTTGGCACGACGGATCTCATGGCGTATTGAGTGTAGGGCGTCGGGGCGTAATACAGTTTCTAGTTCGCCGTCATTCAGTTGTTTCAAAACACCGTGTAACAGCAGCGGGATCTCGGGCAATCGTTCAAGGGTAACCGGGGCCTGGCGTTTGAAGTTCGCGGCGAAGGCACGCACCCCGACCTGCTGCTTCATCCAGTTTTCCAGGAAGGGCTTGGCGGTCTGCCATAGGTCCAGTTGCGGGTAGAGTTGTCGCCCCAGTCCTTCGATGTTGAGCAAGGTCTTCTGTAGTAGTACCAGTTGAGGTTGCACTTCCATGTTGAAACGCCGCGCCGTCTGGAACAGTCGTATCAAGAGCTGGGCGAAAGAGATCTCACTCAAGGGTCTTTCAAAGATCGGTTCGCACACACTGCGAATGGCCGACTCGAACTCATCGACGCGGGTATTCTTCGGTACCCAGCCCGATTCCACGTGAAGTTCGGCCACACGTAGATAGTCGCGCTGGAAAAAGGCGAGGAAATTCTCGGCCAGGTAGCGTTTATCTTCCGGCGTGAGTGTCCCCATGATGCCAAAGTCGACAGCCATGTATTGGCCTTGCTGGGAAACAAAGATGTTGCCCGGGTGCATGTCGGCATGAAAGAAGTTATGGGTGAAGGCCTGGGTAAAGAATATCTCGACCCCGTCCTCGGCCAGTTTCTTGAGATCGATGCCATGGGACTTGATGGTCTCGATATCACTGACGGGGATGCCTTCAATTCGTTCCATCACCAGGACATCCTTGGCGATGTAATCCCAGTAGACCTCGGGGATATAGAGCAGCGTTGAGTCGGAGAAATTACGACGCAGCATGGAGGCATTGGAGGCCTCGCGTATGAGGTCTAACTCATCAAAGATGGTCTTCTCGAACTCCGCCACCACTTCCGTTGGCCGCAGACGCTTACCCTCAGACCAGTTTTTTTCGATCAGTCCCGCTAGGATATACATTAAGGCAATGTCTG
Source organism: Gammaproteobacteria bacterium (assembly GCA_014762495.1). Taxonomy (GTDB): domain Bacteria; phylum Pseudomonadota; class Gammaproteobacteria; order Thiohalospirales; family Thiohalospiraceae; genus JABURT01. The sequence goes on from JABURT010000182.1 coordinate 15,531, forward strand.
AACGGATGGTCTTGGCAATGTTGGGGCGCAATACCTTGACCACCACTTCGGTACCGTCAAATAGTCGGGCGCGATGTACCTGTGCGATGGAGGCGGAGGCCAAAGGTTTGTCTTCGAATTCTGCAAACAGCCGGTCAACGGACTTGCCCAGGTTTCGCTTGATGATCTCCCGTGCCTTATCGCCAGGAAAGGGGGGCACGTTGTCCTGTAATTTGATCAGTTCATCGGCGATATCGGGTGGTAACAGGTCTCGGCGCGTGGACAGGATTTGGCCGAATTTGACGAAGATGGGCCCAAGGGCCTCCAGTGAAAGATGGATACGTTGGGCGCGGTTGTACTTGCGACTCATCCATTGCCAGGGACTCAGGTAGAGCAGGAAGCGTACCTGTTTAAAGGGGGGGATGAGGAACAGCAGTTCATCCAGTCCGTAACGCAGAAAGACCCTGATGATGTTCAGCAGACGCAGTATCTTCACGGCCTAGCTCCCGTCGCCCAGCTTGCGGTCGAGGCGCTGCAACCTAGCCTCGAGGCGAGAGACATCATCCCGCAAACGGTCAACTTCATTGAGAAAAGGGTCGACCTCTTTGCGATCGGGCAGGTCGCGCGACTCCTGTTGCAGGTATTCCACGGCATCCCGGCCCAGGGTATCGATGGCATCTTGACCCCATTGCAGTCCACTACGCAGCATGCGCCCGAGGGTATAGGCGAGGGTATCCCCGGTCACTCGCGACAACTGTTCTTCCCAGTCGATATCCAGCTTGTCGATGAGGCGCTTGATGGCCTGGCCAAGCTCGACATCGCCCCGTATCTCTACATCGCCTTCGAACATGGCATCGGTGTTGCCGAGGCCAAGGCTAATGAGACCCACGGGAGTTCCCACTATCTCGGTATCCACCTCGCCATCGTAATGCGGATAGATCTGTACGCCGCGATCGGTTGGCAGCAGGTATAGGCTGAGATCGATCTCTTTTAGGCGGATGGCGATCACCTTGCCCTGCATGGTGCTCAGACGGCGCTTGGCCTCGGGATCCATATCAATGAGGGTATTGAAGGCGCCTTCGATAGTGGCGCACAGGGCCAGGATGATTTCGTCCATTGCATGCCGTGCTTGTGATGGTAGGCGCTATTTTGGCATGAAAACCGGTGCAGGGTAACCGCCCGGTCGTGGGATTAGAATTTGAAGCCTCGGTGCAGGGCGACGATGCCACCGGTCAGGTTGTGGTACTCGACCTGTTCGAAACCGACCGCTTCCATCATGCCCTTGAGGGTCTCCTGGTCCGGGTGCATGCGGATGGATTCGGCCAGGTAGCGGTAGCTGTCGGGATCGTTGGCGATCAGCTTACCCATCAGGGGCAGGAGTTTAAAAGAATAGGTGTCGTAGACACGGTTCAAGCCGGGCAGCACGGGCTTGGAGAACTCCAGTACCAGCAGGCGCCCGCCCGGCTTGAGCACGCGCAACATGGAGGCCAGGGCCTTGTCCTTGTCGGTAACATTGCGCAGGCCGAAGGCGATGGTGATGCAATCGAAGTGATTGTCGGGAAACGGCAGGGTCTCAGCGTTGACCTGGGCGAAACGCAGGTTGCCGACATGACCCTCGTTGACCATGCGATCACGACCCTCGCTCAGCATAGAGGCATTGATGTCGGCCAGTACCACCTCACCTTCGGGGCCGACGAGAGAGGCGAACTTGCCCGCCAGATCACCCGTGCCACCGGCCAGGTCGAGCACGCGTTGGCCCTTGCGTACGCCGCTCATTTCGATGGTGTAGCGCTTCCACAGGCGATGGATGCCAAAAGACATGACGTCATTCATGACGTCATACTTGTTGGCCACCGAATGGAACACGCCGGCGACGCGGCCCTGCTTTTCTTTCCAGTCGACTTCTTCGTAACCGAAGTGGGTCTTGTCGCTCTTTGCCATGTCTATGTTTTAGCCTTGGTGAGTGCTTACCATTCGGGTCGGTTGACCTTGTCCACCTTGGACAGATCGATGGCCTGGACACCGGGGGCCGGTTCGCGCGAACCGCCTTCCTTTTCCAGGCGATCGAGGTAGGACTGCCACATCTCGTCCATTTTTACGCCGTAATTGTACAGGGTTTCCCAGGAGAATATACCCGAATCATGGCCGTCTTCGAAGGTCGGCTGAATGGCGTAATTGCCCACCATCTCTATCTTGGTGATGTTGGCGTTCTTCTTGCCGGTCTGCAGCTGGTCTTCGCCGGGACCGTGACCCTGTACCTCGGCGGAGGGGGAGAAGACACGCAGGAATTCACAGGGAAATTCGAATGTCTTGCCGTCGTCAAAGCTCACTTCCAGCTTTCTGGATTTCTGGTGCAGCTTGATGTCAGTGGGGCGTGGGGTCTTGGACATAGTCTTATTCCTCAATCAATGTTCGCCACTTCTCTACAGAATATAGCGGGAAAGGTCTTCGTCCTTGGACAATTCGCCAAGGTTTTCGTCGACGTAGGCGGCGTCTACCACCAGGGTTTCGCCAAAGCGGTCACAGGCCTCGTAGGAGATGGTCTCCAGCAGCCGTTCCAGGACCGTGTGCAGGCGGCGGGCGCCAATGTTTTCGGTGGTCTCGTTGACCTGCCAGGCGACCTCGGCGATGCGGCGGATGCCATCTTCGGCAAATTCCAGCGTTACACCTTCGGTGTCGAGCAGGGCAATATATTGCTTGGTCAGGGAGGCGTCGGTATCGGTGAGGATACAGACGAAGTCATCCACGGTGAGGGCGTTCAACTCCACCCGTATCGGCAGACGGCCCTGCAACTCGGGTATGAGGTCCGAGGGCTTGGCCAGGTGAAAGGCACCGGAGCCGATGAAGAGGATGTGATCGGTCTTCACCATGCCGTGCTTGGTGGAGACGGTGGAGCCTTCCACCAATGGCAGCAGGTCACGCTGCACGCCTTCGCGGGAGACGTCGACGCCGCTGCCACCCTCTGAGCGGCGGGTGATCTTGTCGATCTCATCGAGGAAGACGATGCCGTTCTGCTCGGCGTTTTCCACCGCCTGGGCCTTGATCTCGTCCTCGTTGATGAGACGCGCCGCCTCCTCCTCGATGAGATGCTTCAAGGCCTGCTTGATGGGTAGTTTACGGCTCTTTTTCTTCTGCCCACCCATGTTGGCGAACAGTCCCTGCAACTGGCTGGTCATCTCCTCCATGCCGGGTGGGGCCATGATCTCGACGCCGACGCCGGGTGCGGCCACCTCGATCTCGACCTCCTTGTCGTCCATTTCGCCCTCGCGCAGCTTCTTGCGGAATTTCTGCCGCGTGGCGGATTCGCCCTCTTCGGGCTCCATGCCCCGGGCGGGGGGCAGGAGGATATCCAGGATGCGCTCCTCGGCGGCGTCCTGGGCCCGGTCACGGACCTTCTCCATTGCTTGCTCACGAGTCATTTTGATGGACATGTCCACCAGATCGCGCACGATCGACTCTACATCACGTCCAACATAGCCTACTTCCGTGAACTTGGTCGCCTCCACCTTGATGAAGGGGGCATTGGCCAGTTTGGCCAGGCGGCGGGCAATCTCTGTCTTGCCGACCCCGGTGGGGCCGATCATGAGGATGTTCTTGGGGGTGATTTCGCCCTTCAGGCTCTCGTCCACCTGGGTGCGGCGCCAACGGTTACGCAGGGCGATGGCCACCGAACGCTTGGCTTCGGCCTGGCCGATAATGTGCTTGTCCAGCTCCTGGACAATTTCTCGTGGGGTCATCTCGGACATAGGGGATTATTGCTCCAGCTCTTCGATGGTAAGGCTGTTGTTGGTGTAGACACAGGTATCGGCGGCGATGCCCATGGACTTCTCGACGATGGTACGGGCATCCAGTTCGGTATTTTCCAGCAGGGCACGGGCCGCCGACTGGGCAAAATGGCCGCCGGAGCCGATGGCAATGAGGTCCTGTTCCGGTTCCACCACGTCGCCATTGCCGGTGATGGTGAGCATGGCGGTTTCGTCGGCGACGATGAGCAGGGCCTCAAGGCGGCGCAGCATGCGGTCGGTGCGCCAATCCTTGGCGAGTTCCACGGCGGCACGCAGCAGGTGGCCCTGGTGTTTCTCCAACTTGCCCTCGAAGCGCTCGAACAGGGTAAAGGCATCGGCGGTGCCGCCGGCAAAACCGGCAATGACCTTGTTGTGATAGAGGCGGCGCACCTTGCGCGCATTGCCCTTCATGATGGTGGGGCCCATGGAGACCTGGCCATCGCCGCCCATCACCACCTTGTTGCCGCGTCGAACGCAGAGGATGGTTGTTCCGTGATATTGTTCCACCGAGTCTCCTGTGATGCCTATTTTCCGGGTGTTTAACTCAGGTATTGTACACCAAAGCCGCCCTGGGGGATTAGTGTATAGAGGGAGATAAGGCCGAGCCGGCGCGATTTCAAGCTTGAGGCCCTGTTGGCCGATAGAGAGTTATAGTTTGCAACAATTGCCATCCCCGCGATGAAGGGCGTTGTCGAACATATTTTACGGGCGAGAAGTAGGCACGTGAACATGGGCATATGAAGCTCAAGGCGCAGACAGGACAGGAAGTTCCCAGTGATCACGAAGGACTGCAGCAGAGAATACGGGCGGCCGTAGCCGACACCCTGTATCAGAACATCCCGCTGCTGCAGGTGGCAAACCTGTTTATCGCCTTCATCGCGGCCTACACCTTTTATGACTACCTCCCCACCCCCCTGATCCTGATCTGGCTCCTGGCCATGGTCCTAACCAGCCTCTGGCGTCTGGAGGTCTATCGCCGTTTCGGACGCGATACACGGCGACAGGCAGAATCGAGGACAGGTCACTGGTTGCGCATGAGCCTGTTGGGTTCACTTTCCAGCGGCATACTTCTCGGCATCACGGCCATCGCATTGCCTTTCGCCGCGCATATGGATCTGGTCTTCTTCCTGCTCCTGCTGGTTGTCGGTATGCTGGCGGGCTCGGTTTCATCCCTGACCGCCTATCTGCCGACATTCAGGGCTTACTACATCAGTGTCTCGGTGCCGTTTATCTCGGTCATGGTCTACCTCGCGCTTGAGGCCGAGGGCATCGAGAGTGGCGCGACGCTGGCAGGTATCGCCCTGATGTTGATGATCTACTCGGTCATCGTCTATTTCTTTGGCCTCAAATCACACCGTAACCTGATGGAGGGGCTGCGACACCGGTTCGGCTATGAGCAAATCTCACGCGAACTGGGTCGCGAGATACGCAAGCGTGAAGATGCCCAGGAAGAGTTGATGCTGGCCTCGCGGATTATTGCCAACGTCAAGGAGGGCATCGTTGTTACCGATCACAACAACAGGATTGTGCGTGTCAATGAAACCTTCAGCACTATCACCGGTTACAGCCAGGATGAGGTGGTGGGCAAGAGCCCGAGCGTGATCAGCTCTGGTAAACAGGATAAGTCTTTTTATCAGGCCATGTGGCGGCAACTGTGCCATCACGATGAGTGGGAAGGGGAAATATGGAATCGACGGAAAAACGGTGAGGTCTATCCGGAATGGCTCAGTATCAGTGTGATACGTGATCACAATAACGAGATCACCAACTATGTCGGCTGGTTCCGTGATATTACCGAACGCAAACGCGAGGAAGAACGCCTCGCCTATCTCGCCAATTACGATGTACTCACCGGCCTGCCCAATCGTAGCCTGTTCATGGAGCAGCTCGACATCGCGCTGGCCGATTGCCAGGAGCGAAACGAATTACTTGCGGTGTTGTTCATTGATCTCAACCTGTTCAAGGAGGTCAATGATACCTATGGACACGACGTGGGCGATATCGTGCTGCGCGAGGTCTCCTTACGCATCAAGTCGCTGTTAAGGGAAGGGGATATCGTGGCCAGGCTGGGAGGGGATGAATTTATTCTTATGTTGCGTAAGCTCGATTCCGTCGCCGACGTCGAGTCGGTAGCCGATAAATTGCTCGAAGTCATCAAGCCACCCTTTTGTATTAATGACATCAAATGTGAAATAGGATTATCCATCGGCATCAGCCTGGCGCCTTTGCATGCGCAGGAACGCAAGCAATTATTGAAGTATGCCGATGACAGTATGTATCGCGCCAAGCAAATGCGGGACGGTAGCCGTTGGCTTATCTATGAAGGGTCTGCGCCTAAGGTGTGACTTGTGCGAACGGTTTGTTCGCGTGAGGGATAAGTAATCCGTGTTACGACGATTCTTGCGCTTTTTGCAGGCGCTTGAGAAACACCTTCATCTCCTTGGCCGCCTGTAAATCGCCCTTCTCTTCGGCCATGGCAATGCCTCGCTCATACACATTGATGGCCTCATCGTTACGCTCCAGTTCCGCAAGTGCCTTGCCGTATAACTTCCAGGCCGCCGAATAGGAAGGGTCGTGTTCCACGGCGCGGGCAAGGTGTTCGCAGGCGGTCTCGGCCTGGCCTTCCTTGAGCAGGGCACTGCCGATGCCAAAACGCAGCAGGGCATTATCCTGGCCGTTTTCTAGAAGCTTGAGTAATCCATCTGCCTGGCTCATACATCCTCTCCTGATTGCCCGGGGAGCGCCTACTCTAACATAGTGATGGCGGACACAGGCCTAGGCCTTCTGGGCGATCAGCATGGCCTGGTTGCGAAAGCCCTGATCGGTATTGCCCAGCCCGCCTTCTTCGCGGTAGACCCGAATTCGAAGAGGGGCGAACAGCGTCAACAGCTCGTTGTCAGCGAGGCGAAAGTCGGGGTTTGTGGGACCACTGTCATCGATGCGTAGATTGCTGAAGGTTTGATAAAACAGCAGGCCGCCCGGTTTGAGTGCGTCCATGAGGTGGGATGAGAGTGAACGCTCCAGAAAACGGGCGACGAGAATCACATCGAACTGCTCCGGTGCCGGCGGATGGGCGACGGCATCTCTCACCACGCCCTGTATTGAGAGGGACTCGGCCTGGCGTTCGAGTGCGAAGATGGCATTGGCGGAGATGTCCCAGGCCTCGACGTCGAGCCCATGTCTGGCCATCAACATGGCATCGGCCCCCAGACCGCAGGCCAGGTCGAGCGCCTGCCCCCTGGGCGGCAACAGGTGCAGATTCCGGCTTAGGACCTCGCTCGGCGAACCGGCCACATCCTCGGGCGAGTAGCGACGATTCCAGCGCTGGGCATCGGGGTGATCGTCTAGCGTCGCCATTTATCTGCGCCAGAAGGCAGGGCTAAGAATAACCAGCAGGGTGAAGATCTCCAGGCGCCCCATGATCATGCCGAAGCTCAGGACCCACTTGGCCGTATCCGGGATGGAGGCGTAGTTGGCGCCCACCTGGCCCAGGCCCGGACCGAGATTATTGAGACTGGCGGCCACGGCGGAAAAGGCGGTGATCTGGTCAAGCCCCGTCATCATCAACACCAGCAGCATGACGCTGAAGACCCCGACGTAGGCGGCGAAAAATCCCCATACCGATTCGATGACGCCGGTGGGCAGGACCTTGTCGCCCATGCGAATCGGGATCACCGCGGTGGGGTGGATGAGGCGCAGGATCTCGCGTCGACCCTGCTTGAGCAGCAGCAGAAATCTCACCACCTTCATGCCACCGCCGGTGGAGCCGGCACAACCGCCCACAAAGCTGGCGAACAGAAGCATGACCGGCAGGAAACCGGGCCAGAAGTGGTATTCGGCGGTGGTAAAACCGGTGGTCGTGCCGATGGAAACGGCCTGGAACAGTCCGTGATGCAGTGCGTTCCATTCATAGATATAGGTATCACTGAGATAGAGGTAGACCACGGTGATGGCGCTGACGATGGCGAGAATCAGCAGATAGGTCTTGAACTCGCTGTCCCTCCAGTAGGTAAGCAGATTGAACGATCGCCAGGCGATGAAATGGAGGGCGAAGTTGACGCCGGCCAGCAACATAAAGACCACCGCGATCATCTCGATAAGTGGGCTGTTGAAGTAGCCGATGGAGGCATCATGCGGAGAGAAGCCGCCAATGGAGACGGTGGCAAAGCTGTGCGAAATGGCATCGAACAGCTCCATGCCGCCTAACCAGTATGCAAGGGCGCAGGCGATGGTCAGTGACAGGTAGATATACCACAGGGCCTTGGCGGTCTCTGTCAGTCGCGGCGTGAGCTTGGTGTCCTTCATTGGACCGGGAGTCTCGGCGCGGTACAGCGACATGCCCCCGATGCCGAGCATGGGCATGAGCGCGACGGCGAGAACGATAATACCCATACCGCCCAGCCACTGCAGCTGCTGGCGATAGAAGAGCATGGCATGGGGCATGTCGTCGAGACCGGTTAGGACCGTGGCGCCGGTGGTGGTCAGCCCGGAGATGGATTCGAAGGCGGCATCGGTGAAGCTCATATACGGCTGCAGGGTAAATACAAATGGGATGGCCCCGGCCAGGCCGAGCACGGTCCAGAACAGGACCACAACGATAAAGCCATCGCGCAGGCGCAATTCCTTGCGGTAGTTGCGTAGCGGTAACCAGAGCACAAGTCCGGTGGCAAAGGTCAGGGCGAAGCCATACAGGAACGGTAGTGAATCCCCTTCCTGGTAGATCTGGTCCACCAGTAACGGGGTCAGCATGGTGGTGCTGAACAGCATTAATAGCAGGCCGATGATCTTGAGTATGGCTTTTAGTTGCATGCGGCTGCGACTCGAACCCTATATGAAAGTGATGCCGACCTGGAACAGGCGTTCGACCTGGGGGATGTATTTCTTATCCACCAAAAACAGGATGACGTGGTCATCGGACTGGATCACGGTGTCGTGATGGGCGATGAGCACCTCGTCGCCACGCACGATGGCGCCGATGGTAGTGCCATGGGGCAGGTCCAGGTCCTCGATGCTGCGCCCCACCACCTTGGAGGAGTTCTTGTCGCCGTGGGCCACCGCCTCGATGGCCTCGGCGGCGCCGCGACGCAGGGAGTGTACCGCCACCACGTCGCCTCGACGTACATGGGTGAGCAGCGTGCCGATGGTGGCCTGCTGCGGCGAGATGGCGATGTCGATGTCGCCCGATTCCACCAGGTCGACATAGGAGCTGCGGTTGATGAGCGCCATGACCTTGCGCGCGCCCAGGCGTTTGGCCAGCAGGGCGGAAAGGATATTGGCCTCGTCGTCGTTGGTCAGGGCGCAGTAGACGTCGGTGTTCTCGATGTTCTCGTCCAGTAGCAACTCTTCGTCGGAGGCATCGCCCAGCAGAACGATGGAGTTCTTGAGTTCCTCGGCGGTCTCCTGGCTGCGTTCCGGGTTGTGGTCGATGATCTTCACCGAGTGGTCATTCTCCAGCGCCTTGGCCAAGCGGATACCGATATTGCCACCGCCGGCGATGATAATGCGCTTATTGGGGCGATCGACTTCGCGCAGCTCGCTCATGACCGCACGGATGTAGGCGCGTGCGGCGATGAAGAAGATCTCGTCATCGGCCTCGATGATGGTGTCCCCGGTAGGGGTGATGGGGTGGCCGGCACGGAAGATGGCGGCGACGCGGGTATCGATACCGGGCATATGGGTGCGCAGGGTCTTGAGCTGCTCGCCCACCAGGGGACCGCCCTTAATGGCTCGTACCGCCACCAGCTGGACCTTGCCGTCGGCGAAGTTGAGCACCTGCAATGCGCCCGGGGTCTCGATGATGCGCTCGATGTAGTCGGTGACCACCTGCTCCGGGCTGATCAGAACATCCACCGGCAAGGCATCCTGGGCGAACAGCTGTTCATACTTTAGGTATTCACTGGAACGCACGCGGGCGATCTTGGTGGGGGTGTGGAAGATGGTATAGGCCACCTGGCAGGCGACCATATTGGTCTCGTCGGAGTTGGTGACGGCGATGATCATGTCGGCGTCTTCGGCGCCGGCGCGTTCCAGTACCTCGGGGTGGGAGGCCTTGCCCTGGATGGTTCGAATGTCGAGACGGTCCTGCAGGGCGCGCAGGCGGCTGGGGTGAACATCGACAACCGTGATGTCATTGGCCTCGCTGGCCAGGTTGGCGGCGACCGAGCTGCCGACCTGGCCGGCGCCGAGGATGATGATCTTCATCGTCTGCCTTGGGTTTGTTGTTTTCCGTTATTGTATAGGAGCCTTTGCCCGTCGTCAGTGTCCAGTTTTCACGAACGCCGGCTCGCTAATCCTTATCGTTGTAGTCCTTGGGGTTGAGCCCGAGGCTACGCAGCTTGCGATAGAGGTGCGTGCGTTCGATGCCGCTGATCTTCGCCAGCTCGCCGACGCTGCCATTGACCCGGACAAGGTGATGCTCCAGGTAGGCGCGCTCGAAGCGCTCACGTGCATCACGTAAGGGTGCGTCAAATCCGACCTCGGTCTTTATCAAACCGCCACGCTGTTGTTGCTGCTGACGCAATGCCGCATCCACCTCTTCTACGCTGATCTCTTCGCCCTGACCCGTCAGTAACAGGCGCTGGACCAGATTGCGCAACTCGCGGATATTGCCCGGCCAGGTGTAATTGCGCAGTCGGTTCTGCACCGGCAGGGAGAAGCGCCGATAAGGCAGCTTGTCGCGACTGACGAAGTAGTCGGTGTAGTGTTCCAGCAGTTCGGGGACATCCTCGCGGTGATCGCGCAGTGCCGGTACATGGATCGGCACGACATTGAGCATGTAATAGAGGTCCTGGCGGAAGCGCCCGTCTTTGACCCGCTCGGCGAGGTCATACTGGGTGGCGGCAATCAGGCGGACCTTGAGTTTGACCGCGTCGGTCCCGCCTATGCGGTGGTAGCGGCGGGTCTGCAGGGCGCTGAGCAGACGGCCCTGGGTCACCAGGTCCATGTCGCCGATGTCCTCCATGAAGAGGGTGCCGCCTGCGGCCTGTTCCAGCAACCCGGGCTGGATGTCACCACCTACCTCGCTGCCGAACAGCTCGATGTCCGAGTGGTCGGGGTGCAGAGAGGTGACGCCAACGTCGATGAGTGGGCCCTGGCAGCGCTGACAGGTGGCGTGCAGATAGCGTGCAAAGACGCGCTTGCCACTGCCCGACTCGCCCTGCATGAGCAGGGTATGACTATGCTCGGCGATATTGAACAGCTGCTGTTTGAGCTGGGAGATAACCTCGGAGCGTCCCACCGGTTCGTCGTCGTTGACGACGATGCGCTGCAGGGCCGGGCGCTGACGGTCCTGGCGACCCTCCTGCAGTGCGTGTTCCACGGTAAGCAGGAGTTTGGACAGGGACAGCGGTTTCTCGATGAAATCGTAGGCGCCGAGGCGGGTGGCCTCCACCGCGGTCTCTACCGTGGCGTGGCCCGAGAGCATGATCACGGGGGCGCCGTTGTGCTCGTCCTGCATCCATTCGCGCAGCAGGCTGACGCCGTCCACATCGGGCATCCAGACATCGAGCAGGACCAGGTCGGGCTGGCGGTTTTGATGGGATTGACGTGCCTGGCTGCCGTTCTCGGCCACATCCACCTCATAGCCTTCGTCCTCGAGGATCTCCTGGACGGTGCTGCGGATATCGGGCTCGTCGTCCACGACCAGTATATAGGGGGCACTCATGCCTTCTGCTCCTTCACCGCTTCATTTGGGACGGCCTGTGTGCCGATGACGGGAAATCGAATCGTAAAATGGGCGCCGCCCTCGGGTCGATTCTCGCCTCGTATCATACCGCCGTGCTCCTCGACGATCTTTTTGACGATGGCAAGACCCAGGCCGCTGCCCTTGGGCTTGGTGGTGACGTAGGGCTCGAAGATCTGGGCCAGCAGCTCAGGCTCGATGCCGCGACCGTTGTCGCTGACGTGTAGCTCCACCGCGGGGCAGGCGTCCTCCTGTAGACAGTGGGACTCGACATATAGTGACGTCGGCGGTGTGTCACTGGCCTCAAGGGCGTTCTTGACCATATTGTGCAGGAGCTGGCGGATGCGGCCCAGGTCGGCCTCGATCTGTGGTGAGCGGGCATCGAGATCCACATGCAGGCGAATATCCTTATGGCCACGATAGAGGTCCAGCACTTCGTTGATGAGTGCGTTCAAATCGATGGCCTGCAGGTTCAGGCGCGGCGCGCGTGCATACTCGGAGAAGGCCTTAACCATCTCCTTGAGAGTCTCCACCTGCTGCACGATGGTGTGGGTGGAGCGGTCCAGAGTCTCGGCGTCTCGGGGCGGCAGGGACTTAAGATACTTGTGGCGCAGACGTTCGGCAGAGAGCTGAATCGGGGTGAGCGGATTCTTGATCTCGTGGGCCAGGCGCCGGGCCACTTCACCCCAGGCGGCGTCACGCTGGGCCTGGATCATGGCGGTAACGTCGTCGAAGACGATGACCTGCCCCTGGGCCAGGCCGCTTACGGTGGGCAGGGCTGAACCGCTGCACATCAGGGTGCGTCGTCCGCCCGGCCCGAACAGGGAGATCTCCTCGCGCCATTCCTGCTGTGGATTGCCGAGGTGGGGGACGATGGCGGCGACGAACTGGGCCAGGTGGGGATGGCGCCAGCCCAGCCCTTCCAGGTGGCGACCGATGAGATCGCCCAACTGGGCATCGAGGATGGCGTCGGCGGCGGTATTGGCGGTGTGAATAATGCCTTCGGCATTGACCGTGAGCACGCCCGAACTGAGGCGTGAGAGCAGCGTCTCCAGGTAGGCGTGCTGTTCCTGCAGACGGGTCTGGCTCTCGCGCGCCTCGTCGCGGGCCTGGGCGATGCGCCGTGTCATTTCATTGAAGGAGTTGACCAGGAAGCCCAGCTCGTCGTTCTTGCCGGGGGTCAGCATCTTGCCGTATTCGCCGTCGGCCACCGCGCGCGTGCCCTCGGCGAGCTCGCGTATGGGGGCCACCAGGCGCCGCGCATAGTAGAACGCCGCCAGCACCGCCGACAGCATGGTCAGCAACAGTACCAGGGAGAGTGTCAGGGTGAAGGTGTACTTGAGCGGTTGGCGCAAATAGGCCAGCTCCTTGTACTGGGTGTAGGCCTGTTGCACGTTTTCCGCCAGCCCGCCCATGCGCGCCGGCAGCGGGAACAGGGCCTGCAGGATGTGGTGCTCGTTCAGCTTGCTGCTGGACTGAAAGGGCATGGCCATGCGCATGTGCAGGGTGTCGTAGTGAAACGGGTCGAGACCGATATAGGTCTCGCCCTGGTTGATGCGCGAACGCATGGCATCGTTGAGCAGCGCCGGGACCAGCTTGGAGGTGGCGCTGAAGCTGGTGGCCAGGACATGACCACGACTGTCGAACAGGGCCAGCTCAGTGGCCTCGGTGCGCTCACGCATGGAATTTAGGGTGAGGGCGTTGAGACCGCCGGTCTCCATGCTCAGCTCCAGGGTCAGTTGCTCGGTGAGGCGCACCAGCTCCCGGGTGCGCACGTCCAGCGCGTTGCGCGACAGCTCAAGCGAGTCCTCCAGGGCCTGCTCTACCCTGACGTCGAACCAGCTGTCGATGCCGCGGTGCAGAAAGTCGAGCGAGAAGTTATAGACCACGGTCACGGGGACGATGGAGAGCATCATAAACACCGCCACCAGGCGCATGGTCATACGCGAGCCGGGTACATTGTCGCGATATTGACGCAGCAATCGATAGAGCTTGGCGGCGATGAGGGCGAGCAGAATAATGAGGGCGACGACGTTGACCACCAGCAAGATGATGTAAAGCTGGCTGAAGGTGGCCGAGCCCTCGGTCGCGCCGCTCATGAGATAGAGAGATGAGAGCAACAGCAACAGCGCCAGCACCAGCAGGCGTGGGCCGTTGAGCAGGCGGTTGAGCCGCTGTATCAGATATCCAGTGTCCATTCGTGCCATTTACTCTTCAATCGCCAACGGGAGGACATATAGGCCAGTGGCCGCAGCGGCGCCGGCAGGGACTCGATGTCGAGAAAGATTCGCATGCGCAGATAGTGTGGCTGGCCGCTCAGGACCTCGTGCCGTGGCGCCAGCTCGGCATCGAAATGACCGAGGTTGTAGAGCGCGGCACTGAGCGACAGGAAACTGCGCTTGCTTTCATCATCCAGGTTGGTCAGCAGGTAGAGCTGGGACAGGGCGAAGTAGCGCAGGCGATAACGGCGGTCGAGGCCGCTGACCTGCTTATCCCATATCCAGTCTCGTTGACGATAGAGCCGGGCCTGGGTCTCGATGGTCAGGGAGACGCCATTGTGCAGGGCCTCCAGCACGGTGTCGTTGAGGCCGAAGTCGATAATGCCGCGCAGGCGGTAACTTTGCTCGCCGCGTTCCACCTCGGCGCTTCGGATCAGAAAGGGAGGCCCGTCTTCCTCGGCGGCGAACCCAGCCTGTCCCCCGCCCAAGCAGAGCGCAATGCACAGCAGCGGCCAGCTAGTCCTTTTGCAATAGCGCGTAATAGAAACCATCCATTCCATCCTCCCCCGGCAGGATCTGACGTCCCGCTTCACAGGTGTGTCCCCATGGTACATCAAGGGGGAGGCTGCGGGCATCCTTGTGGTGCGATAGGAAGGCACTAATTTGCTCGACATTCTCCGCGGCAAGGACCGAGCAGGTGATGTAGAGCAGATGGCCGCCCGGTTTGAGCGTGGGCCAGAGCGCCTCAAGGATGCGCGACTGCAGCTCGGCCAACTGCTCGATGTCCTCGTTACGGCGCAATAGCTTGATGTCGGGGTGGCGGCGAATGACGCCGCTGGCCGAGCAGGGGGCGTCGAGGAGGATGCGATCGAACGGCTTGCCGTCCCACCATTTTACGGTATCGGCGAAGTCGGCGG
>JABURT010000135.1 GCA_014762495.1 Gammaproteobacteria bacterium
GCGGCAAAGACGTCCTGGTCGCAGAATGGGGCGGCGCGGTATCCAAGAATCCCTATCTTTCCTTCAAGTTCACCGGCGGCAACTCTGGCGACAGCGTCAAGATCAGCTGGGTGGACAACAAGGGTGAGAAGGATTCCAAGACCGTCAAGATCCGCTAACTAGAAAAAAATTCCTTGGCTGTATAAGACATACAGCCATGAGACACATAATAAGGGGCTAGAAAATGAAGAAATTCATTATAGCAATGACAGCGCTTGGTTTACTGGGTGGCGCTGTGGCTCACGCCAAAACTAACCCAGCACAAGACCTCAAGGAGTTCCGTGCGTACTTCTTCAAGAAGTTCCCCGGAGTTCCGCTTCAGGAATATGCCAATGGTATCTACGGCGTCAATGAAAGCCGTCGCGTAGAGTGGGAAGCCACCATGGAATTCCCTCCCTTCGAACCCGGTGTTGACGCCGGCCAGGACCTGTACAACAAGTACAGCAAGCACTTCCGTAAGTGCTTTGGCAACAGCGCAGGTAAGGGTATTCGTCAGAACTATCCCTACTTCGACTCCAAGAGCGGTGACATCGTCACTCTCGAAGGTGCCATCAACGACTGCCTGAAGAAGAATGGCGAAAAGCCACTGGGCTGGAAGAAGGGCAAGCTGGCAGCACTGGTTGCCTACATGGCTAGCACTTCCAATGGCAAGGCAATCAACATTAACGTTCCTAACGACAAGCGTGCACTGGCCTGGTATGAGCGTGGTAAGCACCACTTCTATTCCAAGCGTGGTCAGCTGAACCTGTCCTGTGCCAACTGCCACGTGGACAGTGCGGGTGGTCAAATCCGTGCCAACATCCTGTCCCCGGCCCTGGGCCATGTCTCTCACTTCCCGGTCTATCGTAAGAAGTGGGAAGCCCGCGGCAGTGGTGTAACCGGTGGTTTCGGTACCCTGCACCGTCGTTATGGCGGCTGCAACAAGCAGGTTCGTGCCAAGCCCTTCAAGGCACAGAGCGACGAGTACAAGGCGCTGGAATACTTCCACACCTACATGAGCAACGGCATCAAGGTTAACGCCCCCGGCGTTCGCCAGTAAGCCCAGCCTCACTCGCTCAAGAGAAAGCCCGGCACCGCCGGGCTTTTTTTATGCCTGCCTGAATCGCAATCATTTGGCTTGTAAGCAGAGCTCTTCCTGAGATTCTCTACACCTTTCTCCCCTACATCACACATCAGTAAACAACCGTTCGATGCACCAAAGTTCTTCTCATATGGAATTGAGATTGGTCGCTTTTAGTTAGCGTTTAGTATCAGGAATGAAATACAGGCGGGATACAAGCACCATTCGGGAATAGGAAATAATTATGTTGATGATGATGAAATATAAGTGGCTGCGCCGCGGATAGTACTTATAAATGTGCGCTCGCTAAGGTTTCGAGCTTGAAGCTGCTCAACGGTACGTTGTGGCTGAAGGATGCCGTCACAATTCTGCCGGGAGCAGAATTGGACGCACGCAGAGCAGCTTAGGTGAAGGCCAGGGATGGCCTTCATCAACCGTAGCTGAGTTCCAGATAAGACCGAATGACGCCCCATAAAAAAAGCACCGCCGTTGACGGTGCCTTGTATATGGTGGGTCGTATAGGATTCGACCGTTGACGCCAGTTAACGGGGCGAGCGGCCGAAGGACGCCGCCCACCGTAGGTTTGAATCCTGGCTGAAGCGAATGACTGCCCATAAAAAAGCACCGTCACTGACGATGCCTTGTATATGGTGGGTTGCATAGGATTTGACCGTTTACAACCGTAAACGGGACGAGTGGCCGCTCAGGCCACCGTCCACCGTAGGTTTGAATCCTATTACGACCATATCAAATAAAAAGGCACCGCAAGTGCGGTGCCTTCTCATCACATATGGTGGGTCGTATAGGATTCGAACCTATGACCAATTGGTTAAAAGCCAACTGCTCTACCAACTGAGCTAACGACCCGGGGAAGCGCGCATGATACCTGACTCGACGGGGATTTCAACCCCGCCGGTCGGTTTCATATTTAGATAGCTTCCAATTTACGCATGCTGCCAGGCAGGAGTTTGAAGTCTACCAGGGCGGTGACCAGGGCCTTGCCAAAGGTCGCTTCGTCTTCGTACACCATCTTGTAGTACTGGATCTTCATGGTGGTCGCACTGCCCAGGACGATACCGAAGAAGGCAATGAAGGAGCCCATGGCGAGTGTGGAGACACCGGTGATGCCCTGACCGATGGTACAACCCATCGCCAGTACACCGCCAAAGCCCATCAGGATGGCGCCGACGAAGTGAGTCCAGAAGTCGCTACCATTGGCAAACCATTCGATGCGGAAGCCCTTGCTGATGATGGACCACAGGAACGAGCCTACGATCACGCCAAACAGGGCCATGACGCCGAAGGTGAGATAGGAGCTGTCAAAGCCCTCGGCCGTATAGCCAAGTGTCTGTCCCATCGGGTTGATGAAGGTAAAGGACTGGGCACTGAGGGTGGCGGTCTGGGCCGGCTTGCCCTGGGCGGAATCGGCCAGGAAGTCCCACTGCGAGGCATAACCGCGCAGGCTGTAGGCATCACCCATGAGGTCGATGGAGACATTGCTGGTGACGTACCAGGCCGCCAATACCGCCAGACCGACTACCAGGCCACCCAGAACATTGTCAAAGCTGGAGCGGAAGTCTGCGGACTTGAAAATAAACCACAGCAGGCCGCCGCCTATGATCAGGCCGATAACCAGGCGAGCAACAAGGGCATTGTCGGACCCGGCGATGACTCGGCCCAGGTCCTGGGGACCGCTGAGGTTCACCTGCAGGGGCTGCATCCAGGGCAGGAACAGGGTGGAATACAGAGTCTGGTCACTGCCCGGGAAGGGGTTGACCATGAAATAGGCGATCACGGCAATGACCAGCAACACCATGATGGACTTGATATTGCCGCCGCCGATACGGATGAGGGTTTTATTACCGCAACCCGAGGCCAGGGTCATACCGATACCGAAGAGCAGGCCCCCGAACAGGTTTTCAAACCAGATGAAATTGCTGCCGCGATATGGCGGGAAGGCGGATCCGGCATCGACCATGGAACCGGTCTCCAGCAGCACCACGCCCAGCATGGCAACCGCAATGGCCAGCAACCAGGCACGCATACGGCCCATATCGCCCATATTCACCCAGTCAGACACGGCACCCATGGTGCAAAAGTTGGTCTTGTTCACCACCGCGCCCAGGATCAGCGCGATGATAAAGGTGGCCCACAGCATGAACGACTGCGCGCCGGCAAAGGTCTCAAACGTCATTTTGATACTTCCTCCGATCGTGAGGCGTTACCGTCATGGTGCAACCCCGGTTCTTTATTATCACAATAGTGGTACGTAATTTATCTATTTTATCTTAGGGAGGATGTGGCTGTCATGTGTCACATGAGTCACGGTAGCGGGTGGGATCCGGGACCCCGGCCGACTCAAAGCCCGCGCGGCGTAAACGGCACGAGTCGCAGACTCCACAGGCACGGCCTGATTCGTCAGCCTGGTAGCAGGAGAGGGTCAGGGAGTAGTCCACGCCCAGGCGCACTCCCTCGTGGATAATGTCCGCCTTGGTGAGGTCGATGAGCGGCGCACGGATGCGGAAATGTTCGCCTTCCACCCCCGCCTTGGTCGCCACGTTCGCGAGCGTCTCGAAGGCCTCGATAAACTCGGGGCGGCAATCCGGGTAGCCGGAATAGTCGACAGCATTGGCGCCGATGAAGATATGGCGGGCTCCCAACACCTCGGCCCACCCCAGGGCAAGTGAAAGAAAGACGGTATTTCGTGCCGGGACATAGGTAACCGGGATCCCCTCCTCCATGATCTCCGGCACGGCAATGGCATCGTCAGTCAGGGCCGATCCGCCAATGGCGCGTAAATCAAGTTTAAGCACCTTGTGTTCCTTTGCACCCAGTGCCTCGGCCACTCGCCGCGAGGCGGCGAGTTCACTGCGGTGACGCTGGCCGTAGTCGAAACTGAGGGCAAAACAATCAAGGCCTTCGGATCGTGCCATGGCCAGTACCGTGGCCGAATCGAGCCCACCCGAGACCAGCACCACCGCCTTCTCGCTCATCGCCCCGGCTCCTCGCCCCACAGCAGCTTATGTAGTTGCAATTGAAAACGCACATTGAGTCCGTCTTCCAGTATCCACTGCGCCAGGTCCGCCGGTTTCAGTTCTCCATACACTGGCGAAAACAGGACCTCACAGCGATTGCCAAGTTGGTGTTTACTCACTATGTCACGGGACCAGATGTAATCAGAGCGACTCGCAATCACGAACTTGACCTGGTCCGTCGAGTTCAGAAACTCCAGGTTGTGCCACAGATTCTTTTCGCACTCGGTGGATGAGGGTGTCTTGAGGTCCATGACCTTCACCACCCTTGGGTCCACTTGGGAGACGTCCAGGGCACCGCTGGTCTCCAGCGAAACCTCGTAGCCGGCGTCGATGAGCCGGCCAAGCAGATTGAGGCAGCCCTTCTGCGCCAGGGGCTCACCGCCTGTGACGCAGACATAGCGTGGAGCATACCTGGCCACCTGCTCCAGAACCTCATCCACTCCCATGTCCTGACCGCCACTAAACGCATACTCGCTGTCACAATAATTACAACGCAGCGGGCAACCGGTTAGGCGTATAAAAACCGTGGGCAGACCCACCGTTCTAGATTCACCCTGCAGGGAGTGGAAGATCTCTGTGATGCGCAGACTGTCGGCCTGCGTATCGTATTGAACCGGTTTTAACATCGCCTATGCCTGAATCAATGGTGCGCCCATTATAACCTGCTCACCGCTGGTTCAGTGTCCTTGTTGCTTGAGTCGCTGAAGGTAACGCGTCGCCAGGTCCGCCTCGGTGGTCTTGGGATAGCTGGCAATCACCTGCTCCATGGTCTTGCGTGCCTCGGCCCATTGTTTGAGTTCGGCCTGGCTATAGCCAACCTTGAGCAGGGCCTGGGGCGCCTTCGGGCTATCAGAGTATTCCTTGAGCAGGAGCTGATATTGCTCAATGGCTGGTTTGTATTTGCGATCCGAGTAGTAGGAATCGGCTAACCAGTAGCGGGCGATGGGGGCATAGCGTCCCTGGGGATACTTGTTCAGGTAGGCATCGAAGGCCTTGGCCGCCTGCGCATAACGGAACTCCTTGAGCAGGTTAATGCCTTGCTGGTAATCCTTCTGTTCGTCCAGGCTCGGTAAGACCTCACTCTCCTCGCTCGATGCGTCCGCGGCCTGTTGCGAGGCATCACCGTTACCGACACCACCACGTTCAAGCAGTAACAGGCGTCGATCAATATCCTGATAGAGATCCCGCTGATGCTGTCGCGATTCCTGCAACTGATAGTTCAATTGCTCGACCTCACCGCGTAGGGACTGCAATTCCTGCTGCATCTGTTCCAGGCGCAGTTGCATGTCCACCAGCACCTGGCTGTTCATCAACCGCTCCATACGAGTCAGGCGCTGTTCCATATCGGCCAGCTCCTGTTTCGACGGCTGCGCCATCGCCAGAGGTAGATGGAAGGAGAGAATAGTCAGCAGAAGGATCAGTTTTTTCATGGTTTACCTGTGTTCCGAGTAAAGCAGTTCAACGCGACGGTTAAGTGCCCAGGCCGTTTCATCGTGACCAGGAGCAACGGGACGCTCTTCGCCGAAACTCACGGTCTGTAGCTGGGCATCGGTCACACCGAACAATTGCATAATCTTTTTAACTGAGTTGGCACGGCGCTCACCCAGGGCGATATTGTACTCACGTGATCCACGCTCGTCCGTATGGCCTTCCAGAACAAGCTGAGTATCAGGGTGATCGGCCAGATACTGCGCATGGATCTCGATGATGTCGCGGTACTCCTGCTTGATACTCGCGCTGTCGTAATCGAAGTAGATGACGCGCTTGGAGAGTGGAGAGTCGGGATCTTCTAATGAGTAGGTGCTAATACCACCACCGAGCTCAGCGCCTCGACCCTCAATCTGGCTACCATCCTGGCCACCGCTGCCGACTCCATCTGCGCCCTCACCCGCCCCTTTCTCGGGCGTGCTCTGACACGCGCTGGTGAGTACGGCGCCCAATAGGATTATTGCGAACAACTGTATCTGTTTCATGTTTCTCTCCTGATTACTTGTCCAGATAGGGCGACCAGGCCGGCTCGCGTACATCGCCGGCCTGCAGTCCCAGGCGTTGTCGGGCACGGCCGTCTACCGACACCGCCTCCAATACCCCTCGACCGCCCGTCTCGGAGGCGTAGATCACCATGGCACTGTTGGGGGCAAAACTGGGCGACTCGCCCAGGCGTGTATCGGCCACCACTTCGATGTCACCGCGTTGCAGATCCATGACGGCGATATTGAAGCCGCCACCGCGGACGTGCACGAAGGTCAGATAGCGTCCATCGGCCGAGAACGAGGCGCGACTGTTGTAACTGCCCTCGTAGGTAATTCGACGGGGTCGCCCCTTGCGATTGCCTAGCTCGTCCAGCGCCACACGATAGAGCTGCGGGCGACCGCCGCGATCCGAGGTGAACACCAGGGCAGAAGCATCCGGCGCCCATGTCGGCTCTGTATCGATGGCATAGTGTTGGGTAATGCGATAGAGCTTGTTGCTGTCCAGGTGATAGACATAGATCTCGGCATTGCCGTCACGCGACAGGGTCATGGCCATGCGTTTGCCATCGGGAGACCATACCGGCGCATTATTGAGGCCCGGATAGGCCGTGAGCTTGGTCCGGCTGCCCTTGCGGATGTCCTGGATAAAGATCTCTGGCTTGCCGTTCTCAAAGCTGACATAGGCAAGACGGCTGCCATCCGGTGACCAACTGGGCGACATCAGGGGCTGTTTGGACTTGAGCACCAGTTGTTCGTTGTGACCATCGGCATCGGCTATGGCGAGGGCATACTCACGCGCCTTTTCCTGGCTGCGCACCGTCACATAGGCGATCTTGGTATCGAAGGCGCCTGGCGTACCGGTGAGTTTTTCGAACACGATGTCACTGATACGGTGGGCCAGCTTGCGCAGGTGACGAGCACTGGCGGCCATGCTGTAACCGGCCACCTGCTGGCCCTTGACCACGTCGAAGAGCTGGAACTGGACGGTGTACTGCTCCGCCTTGCCCGGCAACACCTTGCCCACCACCAGGTGATCAATGCCCATCCCCCGCCAGAACACGAAGTCGGTCTCGGTCTGTTCCGGCAATTTGTCGCGCCCAAGCGGAGCGAATCGGCCACTGCGCTTGAGATCGGCGGCGACTATGCCGGCCACGTCCTCGGGCACCTCGACCTCACCGCTTACATCGAAGGGCATGATGGCAATGGGCAGGGCCCCATCGAGACCCTGGGTGATCTCAATGGTGAGGACCGCCTGTGCGGCCGGGCTCATTCCAAGCACCAAAAATATAGCAATAAGTATCTGTTTCATATTCACTTTTCGGGTCTAAACTTAAATCTCAACTCTGGAAACCCTTCCATGATGGAGGGGTCCTTTGGCAGGGGCAAGGGCGAGGCCTTGAGCACTGCGGTCTCTACCGCACGGTCAAAGACCTCGCTGCCGCTGCCCTTCACCACCTGCGCCAGCAGCACCTTACCCGAGGCATTCAGGCGCACCCTAACGACACACTCCAGCCCGCTACGGCCCGAAAGGGGATTGATCCAGTTGCGCTGAACCTTGTCCTGTATCTGGGCAATAAAGCGCAAGCTTTCCTCGCGATTGCGGGACCGTTGCGCCGCCTCGAGCCTGGCCTGTTCGGCCTTGAGACGTTGTTCTTCGGCCTCAATCTGTTTGCGCCGTTCCTCTTCTTCCTGACGGCGCCGCTTCTCGTCCTCGGCCTTACGCTGTTCTTCCTGCAGACGGGCCAGGCGCTCGGCTTCTTCCTTTTTCTGCTGTTCGATTCTGGCCAGGCGTTCGGCCTCTTCCTGTTTCTGGCGTTCGATACGGGCCAGACGCTCGGCTTCGGCCTTCTGCTTGCGCTCAAGCTCGGCTAGGCGTTTGGCCTCTTCCTTCTGCTTACGGGCCTGCTCTTCACGCTCTCGTTTGAGCCTTGCCAGGCGCTGCTCCTCGGCCTGACGGCGACGCTCGGCTTGCTGCGCCTTTTGCTCCAGCTCGCGCTGGCGTGCCGCCTCCTGCTCCTGCTTCTTGCGCTCCGCCGCTTTAATGCGATCGAGCTGCTCCTGGACCTTGCTCTCGTCCACCGCGGTGGCCTGCACCACCTCGGTCTGGGTGGCCGGCGGCGCCGACACCGGTCGGGGTTCAAATTCCAGATTCAGACTCAGGACCAGTGCCACCAACAGGTGTACACCGACAGCCAGCATGAGTGGCTTTTGATACGGACCCAATCGCATTCCCTACTCCGGATTCCGTGTCATCAATCCCACGCTGGGCGCACCCGCCCCCTGCAACAGGGACATGGTCTTCACCACGGAGCCGTAATCCACCTGGCTGTCGCCGCGAACCATCACCGGGGTGTCGGGATGCAGTCGCAATAGGGCCGCCACGCGATTGATCAAGGTCTGCTCGGCAATGGGCGCGGCCGGTTGCTCGGAGAGGTTGAGGTAAAGCCGTCCCTCGGCATCCACGCTCACCACGATGGGCTCCTGCTCCTGCGGTGGTATGACCTCGGAGCTCGCCTGTGGCAGATCCACCTTGATGCCCTGGGTCAGCAGGGGTGCGGTGATCATGAAAATCACCAGCAATACCAGCATGACATCGATATAGGGCACCACGTTCATCTCGGCGATGGGACGACGGCTTTGACTGCGTCTGCGCATTACGCCCCCGCCTTGTCGGTGCGTTCGTTGACATCGGCATTGCGCATAAGGATAGAGGTAAACTCGTCCATAAAGTTTTCATAGCGATTACTGAATTGCTGCACCTGGGCCGACAGGCGGTTGTACATAATCACCGCAGGGATGGCGGCGAACAGGCCCATGGCGGTGGCGAACAGCGCCTCGGCAATGCCGGGTGCAACCAAGGCCAGGGTTGCCTGCTGTACATTGCCCAGCGCGGTAAATGAGCTCATGATGCCCCAGACGGTACCGAAAAGACCCACATAGGGACTGGTGGAGCCGATGGTGGCGAGCATGGAAAGCTTATCCTCCATCTGTTCCAGTTCCTTGTACATCACTACGCGCATATTGCGCTGAATACCTTCCCACTGCAGTTCGCTGGTGACACCGCCATGCTTATGCATGCGCGCAAACTCACGAAAGCCGGCGATGAAAATATTGTCCATGGCGCTGGGATGAGTGAGTTGCTTACTGTCGTTGTACAGCCCCATCATCTCCTTGCCGGACCAGAAGCGTGCCTCGAACTCGTCGGCCGCCAGACGCTTTCGCTTGAAGCGTTTTGTCTTGTAGAAGATCAGAGTCCAGGAATAGAGCGACGCGGCCAGCAGGGCCAGCATGATCATCTGTACCAACAGGCTGGCGTCGAGGAACAGTTGTCCCAGTGACAGATCAGCGTTCAATGTTCATCCCCTTACGGCGTTTGTTATTGCCTGCGGTATGGCGCAGGGTTTCATGGTCTCGGTCTTGAGTGAAACGATCTTAATCTTGCCAGTACACAAGAGCCTGTTATCGGCTTCACGTCTCACTTCCTGTTTAAAGGTCAGGCTGGCGCGTCCCTGTTCTATGATCGTTGCACTGACCGTCAGCAGATCATTAAAACGCGCCGGGCTCAGGTAGTCTGCCTGAACCGAGCGCACGGCGAATAGGACACCTTTCTGCTCGATGAGTTCATCCTGTTCAAAGCCCGCCGCGCGCAGCCATTCGGTGCGCGCACGCTCCATGTACTTCAAATAGTTGGCGTAATAGACCACACCGCCGGAGTCGGTGTCCTCGTAGTAGATACGCACCGGCCATTGAAATGTCTTCGCATCACTCATTGTCGTTTTCAAACAGATCCGGTTCGATGGGCCGAGGCGCGGCGAGGCCGAAGTGGCGATAGGCGTTGGGGGTGGCGACACGTCCCCGGGGAGTGCGCATCATGAATCCTTGCTGGATAAGATAGGGCTCGAGTACGTCCTCGATGGTATCGCGCTCCTCGCCGATGGCAGCGGCGAGACTGTCGACGCCGACCGGGCCGCCACTGAATTTTTCGATCATGGTCAGCAGCAGCTTGCGGTCCATCATATCAAAGCCGTGGGCGTCCACATCGAGCATATCGAGTGCCTTCTCGGCCACATCGTCGCTGATCTGGCCGTGCGCCTTCACCTCGGCGTAGTCGCGTACGCGACGCAAGAGTCGATTGGCAATACGCGGCGTGCCGCGAGAGCGGCGCGCCACCTCCAGCGCGCCCTTGTCGTCGATGGCCATGTCGAGGATGTGGGCCGAGCGTTTCACGATGGAGGAAAGATCGGCAATGCTGTAGAACTCCAGGCGCTGGACGATGCCGAAGCGGTCGCGCAGGGGTGAGGTGAGCAGGCCGGCACGGGTGGTCGCCCCGACCAGGGTAAAGGGCGGCAGCTCCAGCTTAATGGAGCGGGCGGCCGGGCCCTCGCCTATCATGATGTCGAGCTGGTAGTCCTCCATCGCCGGGTAGAGTACCTCCTCCACCACCGGGCTCAGGCGATGGATCTCGTCGACGAAGAGCACGTCGTGCGGCTCAAGGTTGGTGAGCAGGGCCGCCAGGTCGCCGGGGCGCTCCAGTACCGGACCCGAGGTCTGGCGCAGGTTGACGCCCATCTCGTTGGCGACGATATGGGCCAGGGTGGTCTTGCCCAGGCCCGGCGGGCCAAAGATGAGGACGTGGTCCAGCGCCTCGCCGCGACCCCGCGCCGCCTGGATGAAGATCTCCATCTGCTCCCTGACCTGGGGCTGACCCACGTAGTCGTCGAGCATCTTGGGGCGGATGGCGCGGTCCACCGCCTCCTCGTCGTTACGAAGTTCGGGGGCAATGAGGCGATCGGTTTCGATCATGAGACGGCCCCCTTGAGGGCGGCTCGAATCAACTCCTCGGTGGAGAGTTCATCGGCACCCTCCACGCGCGTGATCATGCGGCTCGCCTCGGGCGGTTTGTAGCCCAGCGCCACCAGGGCGGTGAGAGCCTCCTTGGTGGCATCGGCGGGAATTTCTGCCATGGTTCCACCGGGGCTGCCGGTCATAACCGCGGCGAAGTCGCTCTCGCTGCCGCCCCAGTCGCGGATGCGGTCGCGCATCTCGACGATGAGGCGCTCGGCCGTCTTCTTGCCGATACCGGGCAGCTTGACCAGGGTGGCGGTGTCATCGTCCTGCACGCAGCGGGCAAACTCGGCGGCGGAGATGCCGGAGAGGATGGCCAGGGCCATCTTGGCGCCCACGCCCGAGACCTTGATCAAGGTACGGAACATGGCCCGCTCGGTCTGACTGGCGAAGCCGTACAACAGATGGGCGTCCTCGCGTACCACCAGGTGGGTATGGAGCGTCACCTGGGAGCCGGTCTCCGGCAGGCCATAAAAGGTGCTCATGGGCGCCTCCAGCTCGTAACCGACACCGCCGATATCCACCAGCAGGGATGGGGGCTGCTTTTCCAACAGGGTACCCTGAAGTCGACCGATCATCTGTACTCCACTCTCCGTTTTGACCATTCTAACTGCGATGCCGGGCAACTTCACCTCTCCCCCGACTGGTGGAACGCAAACGTCTTCGGCTAGACTGGCGACATCTTGATGGGGACCCAATATGCCGGCGATAGATGAACTCCTAATCCTGTGGAGCCACTTCACTGAACCCTTCACCCAGGGCTCGGGATGGTGGCAGCTCGCCCTGCTCGCCCTGTCCGGACTTATCGCCTGGTCCCTGAATCGCTACTTTGGGCGACACCTGTCACGCGCACGTGAGGCCCAGCAAGGCCTACGACGCATCACCCTGGGCAGCGGCGTCAGGTTACTGTTCCCCTTCTCCTTCCTGATGCTAGTACTACTGGGAAAATTGCTCTTAGAAGGCATTGGGCTGGAGACGGAGTTACTGGCCGTGGCGGTTACCCTGCTGCTTTCGCTGGCGGGCATACGCATGATTGTCTACCTGCTGCGCAAGGGCTTCTCCCCCAGTCCCACGCTCAAGGCCTGGGAGAACACGCTCTCCACCCTCATCTGGGCCGCCGTGGCCCTGCACCTGCTGGGGTGGTTGGCACCGCTGCTCAACGCCCTGGATAGCATTGCCATCCAGGCCGGCGAGACACGTATCTCGTTGCTCTCCATCGCCAAGCTGTTCCTATCCATTGCCTTTTTCCTGCTGTTGGCCATCTGGCTATCCGCCATGCTGGAGCGACAGCTCAACCGTAGCGAGCACCTCAGCAACAGCCTCAAGGTGGGCCTGAGCAAGGGCGGCCGACTGGTCCTGGTCACTCTGGCCCTGCTCGTGGCCCTGAATACCATCGGCATCGATCTCACGGCCCTGACGGTATTCGGCGGCGCACTCGGTGTGGGCCTGGGTTTTGGTCTGCAACGGATCGCCAGTAATTTTATCAGCGGCTTTATCCTCCTGTTCGACCGCTCCATCCGCCCCGGCGATGTCATTAGCGTGGGTGAGAGCTTTGGCTGGGTCTCCGCCCTGCATGCGCGTTACGTAGTGGTAAAGGATAGAGATGGCGTCGAGCGCCTGATCCCCAATGAAAACCTGATCACCAGCGAGGTGATCAACTGGAGTTACAGCGATCGAGATGTGCGGGTCAAGATCCCGGTCTCCATTAGCTATAGCGATGACCCGGAACAGGCCATGTCACTTATGACGGAGGCGGCCAGGGCCTCGGCCCGGGTGCTGGTCGATCCCGCCCCGATTTGCCGCCTGATGCGCTTTGGCGACAACGGCATCGAACTGGAGTTGCGGGTCTGGGTCGCGGACCCGGAAGGCGGCGTAAACAGTGTGCGTTCCGAGATCAACCTGGCCATATGGCGCGCCTTCAAGCAGCACAATATTACCATCCCCTTCCCGCAACGCGATGTCTACCTGCGCAACATGGATCGTAATGACTGACGGTCTTAACGCTTGAGTTGTTGCTGCAGAAAGTTTTGTGTCTGGCTATGGTGGTGATGCGTAAGGGCGATGGCCAGGGCATCGGCAGCGTCGGCCTGGGGCTTGGCGGGGAGTTGCAGCAGTGAGACCACCATGTGCTGGATCTGCTCCTTGCTGGCATTGCCCTTGCCCACGATGGCCTGCTTAATTTCGGAGGGCGAGTACTCGGCCACCGGCAGGGCCCGGCTGACCGCGGCACAGATGGCGCCGCCCCGCGCCTGACCGAGCTTGAGGGCCGAGGCGGCGTTGCGGTGCATGAAGACATTTTCGATAGAGATCTGGTCGGGGCGGTTGCTCTCGATGATCTCGGAGATGCCCTCGAAGATCACCTTCAGGCGCAGTGGCAGTGACGCCTCCTGGATACGCACGCAGCCGCTGGTGACATAGGTCGTGCGATTGCCCTCGACATCGATCACACCGAAACCGGTGAGTCGCGAGCCGGGGTCGATGCCGAGGATACGTGTCATGCCTTGCCCCTTATGCCGGTCCCGGCGACTCCCTTTACCGGGATCTGGGATGCACCCCTATTCAAGCTGCGCCATGACTTCGTCTGAGAAGTCGGCGTTATTGTAGACGTTTTGCACATCGTCCAGGTCGTCGAGCATGTCCACCAGGCGCATCACCTTCTGTGCATCATCCAGTTCCAGGTCGACGGTGGTGGAAGGCTTCATGGTGACATCTGCCATCTGCGGTTCCAGCCCGGCCCCCACCATCGCCTCCTTCACATCGGTGAAATCCTCGGGCGCGGTAATGACGTCGATGCTGCCGTCTTCGTTGGTCTGCACGTCCTCTGCACCGGCCTCCAGCGCCGCCTCCATAATGGCGTCCTCGTCACTGCCGGCCTCGTAGGTCAGGATGCCGACCTTGGAGAAGAGGTAGGCCACCGAACCGTCGGTGCCCAGGTTTCCGCCGGACTTTGTAAAGGCGTGACGCACCTCGGCCACGGTACGATTGCGATTGTCGGTCAGGCAATCCACCATGACGGCGACCCCATTGGGGCCATAGCCCTCGTAGCGCACCTCTTCATAGTTTTCCCCATCGGTGTCGCCGGCGCCACGCTTGATGGCGTTATCGATGGTGTCGCGCTTCATGTTGGCGGACAGCGCCTTGTTAATGGCGTCGCGCAGGCGTGGGTTACTGTCCTGATCCGCTCCCCCCATGCGTGCGGAGACGGTGATCTCGCGGATCAGCTTGGTGAAGATCTTGCCTCGCTTGGCATCCTGGGCCGCCTTGCGGTGCTTGATGTTGGCCCATTTACTATGTCCTGCCATGTAGCCCTCGTCGCTGTCGCCTGGAAAACGCGGCATTCTACCATGCCGCGCGGGCAGACTGAATTGCCCCTATTCCACCAGCACTTCAAGCTTGTCGGGGCCGACCTCGACCACGTCGCGGGAATTGAGCAGGGTTTTCTCGATACCGATCTTCTTGCCGTTGACCTTGGGCAACTGGGCCCCGCCAGTGTAAGTGATATAGCAATCGTCACCAAAGCGACTCACCTCGGCCATGCTGGTACCGCGGGTGCCAACGCGCACGGCGGTCTTGCCATCGAGCATCTTGACCTGTCCACTGTTGGGACCGCTCATGAACTTAACCGCCACCATGCGTCCACCGGCCAGACTTCCTGGAGACAGCACCATGGTCGAGTCGCTGCCGACGCTGGAAGACTGGCTGAATATCATGCGCAACTGGCCCAGTTGCAGGATATCGCCGCTGTTCAATGCCTGCTTGGTGATACGCTGACCGTTGACGAAGGTGCCATTGGTACTGTTCTGGTCTTCCACCTCGAAACTATCGTCGGCCAGTTTGGTGATCACGGCATGCGCACCACTGACCGTCCCCTCCTGCAAGGGGATATCGTTATCGGGACGGCGTCCAAGTGTGGTGCGGTCCTTCTCCAGCAAGATGTCTTTATCGGGCTTGCCGGCCTGTGAAAGGATCAGCTTGGCCATGGGTGTCTCTTCCTCCTACTATATATGTCGAATTCAGGCTGGCGCTTGCATCAGGATAACCGAGATATTATCCGGCCCACCGGCCTGTAGTGCCTGTTTAACCAGTTGTTGGGAAAGTGCCTCCAGATCATCAAGCTCCTCAGCCTCGAGGCTGGCCTGGATCTGGGCATCGTTAACGACATCCGACAGGCCATCGGAGCACAGCAGAAACATATCGCCCTGATTCATCGGTTGTTGATAGAGATCGACCTCTATCTCGGCCTGCAGTCCGATGGCACGGGTGATGATATTTTTCTGGTTCGAGTTTTGAGCCTCTTCGGGACTCAGGAATCCCTTTTCCACCATGTCTGCCACCAGCGAATGGTCACGCGTCACCTGATGCAGGGTGTTTTCCCGGTATAGATAGAGTCGCGAGTCGCCCACGTTGGCAATGTGCAGGGTCTCGTCTTCGACGCAGGCAACTACCACGGTGGTACCCATTCCCTTGCAATCGGCGATCAACTTGGAACGCTCATAAACGGCCATATTGGCCTGCTGCACCGCAGTATTGATCAAATCAGGCACATCATCGGGAGATTCTCCACCCCGCATCGCATCGTTCAGCATCGCCTCAACCGTCTTTACCGTCAGTTGACTGGCCACCTCTCCGGCGTTATGCCCACCCATGCCATCGGCAAGGATGGCGAAACCGCGTGGTTCATCGTAGGCGATGGCATCCTCGTTGTTGTCGCGGACCACCCCGACATCGGTAATGCCGTGGATACGTAGCGGTGAGGCCGCCTCATTCATGATTCAAATCCCTTATGCCTTGTCCCTGCACTTGCGCAACTCCCTGGCCAGTTCCGCTGCTGTCTCGTAACGCTTGCCGGGCTCTTTTTGCAGGGCCCGGTTTAGTATCGTCGAGATGCACGGCGGCAGGTCGGAACGTATCCTGCGTATGCTGGAGTGTTTCTCGTTGGTGATCTTGAACATCAGTGCCGCCAGAGAATCCCCCTCGAAGGGTAGCTGACCGCACAACATCTGGTACAGGGTCACGGCCAGGGAAAACTCATCGCTGCGGCCGTCGACCTTCTTGCCGGCAATCTGCTCTGGTGACATATAGGAGGGCGTACCCAGCACGGTGCCGGTGCGGGTCTTGCTGGAGTCGGTCATCGAGGCAATGCCAAAGTCGGTCACGCTCACCTTCCCGGTCTTCGGATCAAAAATAATATTTCCCGGCTTGATATCACGGTGAATGACGTTGTGCTGGTGGGCATAATCGAGGGCATCGGCCACCTGTGATCCTATGGAGAGTACAGACTCTACAGGTAACAGATGTTCTTGCTTTGTGTATACCGACAGATTCACACCTTGCAAATAATCCATGGCGATGTAAGCCAGGTCTTCCTCTTCACCCACATCGTAAACGGTCACGATATTGGGATGGTTAAGTCGACCGGCCGCCTCGGCCTCGCGATAGAAGCGGACCTTGGCCTCCTCAATTTCGCCGGGCTCGAACTCGGCATTGAGGGCAATGGTCTTAATCGCCACCTGGCGTCCGATCTTGGGATCATTGGCCAGGTAGACGGTACCCATGGCGCCCTGACCCAGCATACTATCTACCTGATAACGGCCCAGCTGCGGGTTCTCCATGGTCCCGGCACTTAACACCATGGTCGCCGCGGCGTTGCCCTGCGTAACCCCGCGGGCCGCCGCCGACTCCAGCTCCTGCATGCGCTTGATACGCTCTCTCACATCCCGATACTTGCGATCCTGTTCGTGAATATAGGCCAACACCGCATGGGCCTTGTTGAACTGACGCTTGCGTTCATAGGCCATACCCAGGTCATAAAGATTATCCAGCACCGCCTCGTTGCTCTGGCAGCGACGCAGACTGGAGAAGGCCTCGTCCAGTTGGCCCTGTTGCTGTTGCAACTGGCCGAGACGACGGTAGGCCTCGTTGGCTCCGGTCTGGGCCCTCACCATCAGCGACCAGTAGCCGCGCAACTGGCGACCCGAGAGGACTAGATAGCCCACCAGCAACATGGTCACCGGCACCGCCAGCGGCAGCCAGCTCTTTTGCAGGATCAGCAACAGCCATTCGGCGCTAATGGCGGAGACCAGGATGCCGAGGGTCAGCCAGAAGCCGGTGCGAATCTTGAGGCGAGGCAACAGCAACCAGAAATAGAGGGCGATGATGATCAATCCTCCCCATTTCATCAGTCGGCCTGCGTAGGGCAGGACATAGAAGTCCTGATTCAACATCGCCGAGACCAGTTGTGCCTGGGCATCGGCCGGTGACACGCGCATGCCATTGGGCAACGTCACCTCGATGCCGCTGATGCCGGTTTCCAGTAACACGATCTTGTCACGCAAGTCGGCACGCTTGACCTTGCCGTCCAGCAGGGCCTTGATGCCGAAGCTCGGCAGGCTCTGAGTGTAGTAAGTGGGATAGACCCGGAACCGATCGTCAGTGCGAATCACATGGCTGGCGATGTTAATCCCCCGATCGGCAATGAGCTCAAGGCGTGTCGGGCGCACCCGCTTGGAATGGGCCACCAGGCGCAAGGCGAAGGATGGCAGCAATACATCCTTGTATTGATAGACCAGGTTTTGTTGCGCGACCGAGGCCTCGTACATCCCTACCGACACCACATCTCGATAGGGCTTATCCGGCAACGCCACCTGTTCGAGTTGCGGCAGTTGATTACCCAATAGCCACTGCGGTACCTCTTCACGTACCGGGTTGGCGATGATGATATCGGGCAGGCGCTCGGACTTGTCGATCGTGTCGGGTGATTCGCCATAGCTGGGGACGCCGGTATAGGTCACCACGGCGCGTCGGGAAGATTCCAGCTGCTGGGCCAGGCGACCGTCGCTGGAGAGTGACTCCTTGAGGGCTTCAAGGCGGCTTTCGAAGCGTCGCGCCAGGCGACCATCCCGACGTGACAGGACCTCCTCCACATTGAGCTCCTCGACCCGAGACAGGCGAGATTTGGCGAGGCTGTCCTCGTGCCCCTGCAGGTCGGCCATCACCCCGATGACGGCGACTCGGTTCCTGTTCAGGCTGGCGATGACGTCGGCCAGCACCGGGCGCGGCAGCTGAGTGCCCCATTCGCGTCGGCTCTGCGGGTCCATTTTCAGGACCACCACCTCGTCGCTCAGGCGTTGCTCGGGCGCAATGCTGGTGGCGACGGAATAGATGGCATCATCGAGGGTACGAAACGGTTTCTGGCCCGAGAGAACGATAAAGGCCAGGGTCATGACGGCAATGGCCATGCCACGAGAAAACCAGAAGCGGCGACTGACGAGCGGGCGCAGAACACGCAAGGGACGCAAAACGGACATTCCTCATCCTTAATGACGATGTTATTCGAATTATAATTGTGTTTCAGTCTACACCATGCTCAAGGCCCGGAGTAAACATTCTGGGGATCTGTATCGGCAGCTAGGGCGTAGAAAAACAGCCCTGTTTGAGGAATGAGACGACTTCCCTTGCCGCCTGCGGTTTGAACAGCATGCCCGTGTGGCTATAGGGCAAGGCGCGCCAGTCACTCATCCCGCTCAGACGCGTCTCCTCCAGCAATACGGTGCCGTCATTGGGGGCGTGGTAGCGGGAAAAGAGATGGCCAAGTCCAACCGGCCGGGTCCCGGCGAGACTGCCCAGCGGTATCGAAGTGGGCCATGGGGGCAGATCACCGTCCAGACCGCGCTCCCAACTCTGGCCCATCAACCAGTCGAGATTGCGCGCCTTCAGTTGTCGGGCCAGATCACTGCCCTGGTGGGGGGAACACAGGCTGACCACCCTGTCGAATAGCGCCGGGCACTGAACCGCCAGGTGACGCAGGAGCAGACCGCCCATGCTGTGGGCAACGAAGTGAACCGGGCCGTCACATCGGTTTTGTGTGAACTCACCCAGACGCCTCGCCTGCTCGGCAAGGGGGCGCTTCCGCGAAGGATAGGAAAAGATGTGCGGACGAAATCCCTGCTTTCTCAAGGCGCGGGCCAGGGGATACATGGTAAACCCGCGCACCCAGATGCCATGGACCAGGATCACATTCTCCCGTGCCATGGGTAGCCCCTAGGGAGAGACCTCCAGCATACGTTCCAGCGCCAGTTTGGCCTGCTCGGCCTCGGTCTTGTCGACCTTGATTTGATTGACCACACGCCCCTCTACCAGGTTTTCCAGCGTCCACAACAGATGCTGCGGATCGATGCGGAACATGGTGGAGCACATGCAGACCGTGGGCGACATGAAGTGGACGTTCTTGCCCTCGGCCTTGAACTGTTCGTTGAGGCGATTGACCAGGTTGAGCTCGGTGCCCACCAGCCAGCGGGTGCCGGGCTCGGAGTCGGCGATGGTCTTGATGATGTATTCGGTGGAGCCTACGTAGTCGGAGGCCTGACACACCTCGAAGGATGACTCGGGGTGAGAGATGATCCTGGCCTCGGGATACTTCTCCTTGAAACGTTCGATGTGTTCGGGCTTGAACATCTGGTGTACCGAGCAAAAGCCCTTCCACAGGATCATCTTCGCCTTCTTGATCTGCTCAGGGGTCAGACCGCCCATGGGCTGGTCGTAGTCCCACACCACCATCTCATCCAGCGGGATGTCCATGTTGTAGCCGGTATTGCGGCCCAGGTGCTGGTCGGGGAAGAAGAGGATCTTCTCACGCTGGCCGAAGGACCACTTGAGCACATGCGGGGCGTTGGTGGAGGTGCAGACGATGCCGCCGTGGCGGCCGCAGAAGGCCTTCAGGTCCGCCGCGGAGTTGATGTAGGTGACGGGGGTGACCGTCTCGTCTGGGTCCAGTACTTCGGACAGCTCCTGCCAGGCGCGCTCAACGTGGGCCAGGTCGGCCATGTCGGCCATGGAGCAGCCGGCGGAGAGGTCGGGCAGGATGGAGACCTGTTCATCACTGGAGAGGATGTCGGCCACCTCGGCCATGAAGTGGACACCGCAGAAGACGATGAACTCGGCATTGGAGGCGGCGGCCTGGCGGGAGAGTTTCAAGGAGTCACCGGAAAAATCGGCGTGCTTGAACACCTCCTCGCGCTGGTAGTGGTGGCCCAGGATCACCAGTCGATCGCCCAGGGCCTCCTTGGCTGCCTCAATGCGGGCGTCCAGTTCCTCGTCGCTCAGGCGAATAAAGTTCTGTACGTCGATCGCGGTTGTCGCCATGCCGTCTCACCTCACCCAATCATGCCGTTGGCAAAAATATCATACTAACACACTAGGTAATTAGACGCCCAGGCCGGGCCTCCGTTCCCCTGTGTTTAACTATTAGACTCTTCCTGCTTGCGGCGCAGGCGGATATTGAGTTCGCGCAACTGGGCATCGCTCACCGGCGAGGGCGCCTGGGTCAGCAGGCAGGAGGCCGACTGGGTCTTGGGGAAGGCCATGACGTCGCGAATGGATTTGGCCCCGGAGAGCAGCATCACCAGGCGGTCCAGGCCGAAGGCGATTCCGCCGTGGGGCGGGCAGCCGTACTTCAGGGCATCGAGCAGGAAGCCGAACTTGTCCTGTGCCTCCTCATCGGAGATGCCCAGGGCCTTGAACACCTTGCGCTGCACCGCCTCGCGGTAGATACGCATGGAGCCGCCGCCCACCTCGGTACCGTTGAGGACCATATCGTAGGCGCGCGAGAGACAGGCCGCCGGATCGCTCTCCAGCAGCTCCAGGTGCTCCTCGTTGGGCGAGGTAAAGGGATGGTGCAGGGAGGTGTAGCGGTTCGCCTTCTCGTCCCATTCGAACATCGGGAATTCCACCACCCACAGCGGTTCCCACTCGCCCTGCATCAGGCCCAGGTCCTCGCCCAGCTTGACGCGCAGGGCACCGAGGGCCTCGTTGACGATCTTGGCCTTGTCGGCGCCAAAGAAAATCAGGTCGCCGTCCTCGGCGCCGGTGCGGGACATAATGCCCTCCACCGCTTCATCGGGCAGGAACTTGAGGATGGGCGACTGCAGGCCGTCGCGGCCGGCGGCCTTATCATTGACCTTGATATAGGCCAGGCCCTTGGCGCCGTAGATGCCGACGAACTTGGTGTAGTCGTCTATCTCCTTGCGCGACAGCTCGCCTCCCTTGGGCAGGCGCATGGCGGCGACACGACCGTTGGGGTCCTGGGCCGGGCCGGCGAAGACCTTGA
Source organism: Gammaproteobacteria bacterium (assembly GCA_014762495.1). Classification (GTDB taxonomy): domain Bacteria; phylum Pseudomonadota; class Gammaproteobacteria; order Thiohalospirales; family Thiohalospiraceae; genus JABURT01. The sequence goes on from JABURT010000135.1 coordinate 21,058, forward strand.
ACTCCACATCGCTGAGCAGGTCGGCGATGTCCACCAGCTCCAGCGGGATGCGCAGGTCGGGCTTGTCGGAGCCGTACTTCTGCATCGCCTCGGCATAGGGCATGCGCGGAAAGGGGTTGGGCAGATCCACGTCCAGAGTCTGTTTGAAGACCTGGCGCATCATCTCTTCCATCATGGACATGATCTGTTCCTCATCGAGGAAGGAGGTCTCGATGTCCAGCTGGGTGAATTCGGGCTGACGGTCGGCGCGCAGGTCCTCGTCGCGGAAGCAGCGCACGATCTGGTAATAGCGATCCAGGCCGGAGATCATCAGTAGCTGCTTGAAGATCTGCGGCGACTGCGGCAGGGCGAAGAAGCTGCCGGAGTGGGTGCGGCTGGGCACCAGATAGTCGCGCGCGCCCTCGGGGGTAGCCTTGGTCAGCATGGGGGTCTCGATATCCATGAAGCCGTTGTCATCGAGGTAGTTGCGCAGGCCACGAACGATCTCGGAGCGCATCTTCAGGCGCTCGAGCATGGGTTCGCGACGCAGGTCGACATAGCGGTACTTGAGGCGCAGCTCCTCGGAGACCTCGTCGTCCTCGATATCGAGCATAAAGGGCGGGGTCTCGGCGGTGTTCAGGATCTCAAGCTCGTGGCCCAGCACCTCCACTTTGCCGGTAGGCAGCTCGGGATTTTCGGTGCCCTCGGGGCGCAGGCGTACCTTGCCCTTGAGCCGCAATACATACTCGCTGCGCACCTTCTCGGCAATGGCGAAGGAGTCTTCACGATCCGGGTCATAGACCACCTGCACCAGACCTTCGCGGTCCCTGAGGTCGATGAAGATCACCCCGCCGTGGTCACGACGACGATGGACCCAACCGGATAGTTCCACCTCTTGATCAATGAGGCTCTCGTTGACTGAACCGCAATAGTGGCTGCGCATTTTCTGGATATTCCCGTTACACTCAAATAGAAAAGGGCCAAATCTTAAAGACTGGCGTGTGATGGTGCAAGAAAAGCCGGCTATTGTAGCCGATTTCGAGGCGATTTGGCGCCAACTTGAGCCTGTTTTACAAGGCCGGGGCCATCCCATAGGATAGGCCCCGGCAAAAAACGATAATTCATAAGCCCACCCTACAGTCAGATAGCGGAAGCTGAATGGAAAAAAAGATCGTCATGATGTTAATGAACACCGGGCCGGACCGTCCTGCGAGCCTGGGTAGCCCGTTTTTCCAGGCCACTGCGGCGGCGGCCATGGACCTGGAAGTCGAGATATACTTCGCCGCAGAGAATATCGCCCTGTTACGTCCCGGCGTCGCCGACGAGCTTTTTCCGGGCAAACACAAAACCAAATCGGTCTACGCCTTCATGCAGGACGCCCACAGCGCCGGGGTAAAGTTCTACGCCTGCGGCGGTGGCATGGAAGAACAGGAGCTGGCCATCCAGGAAACCATCCCCGAGTTCGATGGGGCCCGCGGGGCCGCCGCCTTTATCGATGCCGCCATCCAGGACAATGTGGTGGTCATCACCTATTGAGGGCATACTTTCCCGTATACCGGACAAGTCTATTCCCCATGGCATTACACAAGAACAAGATCAGTCTCAGGCTAAGGCGCGTCGCCATTGATACCTATCGCGAAAACGTTGCCTACCTCAATCGTGACTGCGACATCTATCGTGCCGAGGGCTTTCAGGCCCTCAACAAGATCAAGATCAGCGCCAACGGTCAAACCATCTATGCCGTACTCAACGTGGTGGATGACGCGTCCATCGTTCAGCCGGGCGAGCTGGGCCTGTCGGAACAGGCCTTCGACCAGGTCGGGGCCGATGAAGGCTTCAGTGTTCAGATTGCACAGGCGGAACCCCCCGCCTCCATGGACGCGGTGCGACGCAAGATCGCCGGTGCGCGCCTGGCCATGGAAGACTTTCGCGACATCGTCTTCGACATCATTAACAACCGTTACTCCAAGATGGAGATCGCCGCCTTCCTGGTGGCATCGGGCGAGAGCGGGCTGGACCGCGAGGAGATCCTCTACCTGACACGGGCCATGACCGAGTCGGGCCAACGCCTGAACTGGCACGAAGAGATCGTGGTGGACAAGCATTGCATCGGCGGTATCCCCGGCAATCGTACCTCCATGCTGGTGGTGCCCATCGTTGCCGCTCACGGTATGTTGATCCCCAAGACCTCGAGCCGGGCCATCACCTCCCCCTCCGGCACGGCCGACACCATGGAGGTCCTGGCCAGGGTGGAGCTATCGCCCTCGCATCTACACGATATCGTACGCCAGGAACGCGCCTGTCTGGCCTGGGGCGGCACCGCGCGCCTGGCGCCGGCAGACGATATCCTCATCTCCGTCGAACGCCCCCTGGGCATTGACTCCTCGGGTCAGATGGTGGCCTCGATCCTCTCCAAGAAACTGGCCGCCGGATCCACCCACCTGCTCATCGATATCCCGGTCGGGCCCACGGCCAAGGTGCGTCATATGCGTGAGGCCCTTCAGCTGCGCAAGCTGTTCGAATACATTGGCGATCGCTCCGGTATCCACCTGGAGGTGATCATCACCGACGGCTCCCAGCCTGTCGGCAACGGCATCGGTCCGGTACTGGAGGCGCGCGATGTCATGCAGGTCCTAGCCAACCATCCCGACCAACCCGCGGATCTACGCCAGAAGTCTCTGCGCCTGGCCGGTCGTATCCTGGAGTTCGACCCGGACGTACGCGGAGGTTACGGCTACTCTATCGCCCGTGACATCCTCGACTCGGGCCGGGCACTGGCCAAGATGGAGGCGATCATCGAGGCCCAGGGCAAACAACCACTTGAGCACACGCTGGGCAAGCTACATTTTGATGTCAGTGCCGATAGCAGCGGTTTCGTCACCGCCATCGACAACTACCACATGGCACGCATTGCACGCCTGGCCGGTGCGCCCATGGACATGGGCGCCGGTGTCGACCTGTTCAAAAAGGTCGGCGACCGGGTGCAAAAAGGCGAAACACTGTACCGTGTCTACGCAGAATTTGGCGCCGACTTCGAATTTGCCAGGGCCATGAGCGTACATAAGAGCGGCTACAGCCTGGGTGAAGAGTCCGCCATCCCCAAGGGTTACATGGAGATCTGATGCAAATCCTTGGCTTTCCCGACTCAGAACAACCGGCGCAGGCGTTAGCGCGGCACCTTGGGTGCGACTACGGCTGTGTCGAACTGCACCGTTTTCCCGACGGCGAAAGCCGTCTGACGCTGCCCTCCTCCCTCAGCTCATCCGGGACACTGATATTTCGAAGCCTTGATCACCCCAACGACAAGCTGGTGGAGTTATACATGCTCAGCCGGGACTTGCGCGAACGCGACATCCCCCGGCTTGGTCTCATCGCGCCCTATCTTTGCTACATGCGCCAGGATACGGCCTTTCATGAGGGCGAGCTAATCAGCCAGCAACACATCGGGCATCTGCTGGCGCAATGCTTCGACGACCTCATAACGGTGGACCCGCACCTACATCGAACCTCGACCCTGCATGAAGCTGTCCCCGTGAAACGTGCCCTGAGCCTGCACCCCACCACCCTCATGGCAGAATTTCTTAAAACCTGGCCCGATGCGGTGTTGATCGGACCCGACAGCGAATCCGCGCAATGGGTCGAGGCCATTGCGCGGCACAGCGGTCACGAACACGGCGTGGCCAACAAGCAACGCCTGGGGGATCGCACAGTACGGATCGAGCTGCCCTCCATCAATGTCAAAGGGCGCCAGCTGGTGCTCGTCGATGACATGATCAGCACCGGCCATACCCTGGCCCAGGCCGCCGGAGCACTCCTTGAGCGGGGCGCCGACCGCGTCGATTGCCTGGTCACCCATGCCCTGCTCGACCGTGACGCCGAATCCATGCTGCACAGCGGTGGGATCGACAAGTTATGGAGTACCGATGCCATCTCCCACCCCAGCAACGTCATTGCCCTGACCTCCCTGATCGCTTCGGCCGTATCAGATCTGGCTGAGTCCTATCGATGAAATCCCGTTTCTCACCCGGACAGTTGCTGCTCATGATTGGGGTTCTGGTGGGACTGGTTACCTTGATCCAGGCCGGTGCCCTGACCATTGCCTTTCACAAGCTCGGACTCTCGCCCGATACCGCCCTGCTACTTCTGATCACATCTCTGTTCGGTAGCGTGATTAACCTGCCTCTGTTCACCATGGCGGCAGAGGGTCCCAGCCAGCCTCCGCCGACTTTTCTGCGCGGTCTACTCAGGCCCCATCCCATGCCTTTTACCGGCAAGACACTGGTGGCGATGAACGTGGGCGGAGGCCTGGTTCCCATCAGTTTTTCCGTCTATCTGATGGGAAACTCCCATGCCGGCTTGTGGCACCATGCCATGGTCATCCTGGGTGTCAGCCTGATCAGCTATCTTGTCAGCCGCCCCATCCACGGCATCGGCATCGGCATGCCGATTTTCATCGCCCCCGTTGCCGCGGCCCTGCTCGCCCTGTTGGTCAATCCGGAGCACTCTGCCGCACTGGCGTACTCCGGGGGAACCCTTGGTGTCCTCATCGGTGCCGATTTGCTTAGGCTCAAAGATATCCGCACAATGGGAACACCCATCGCCTCGATCGGCGGTGCCGGCACCTTCGATGGCATATTCATCAGTGGCATCGTGGCGGTGTTACTGGCCTGAAATACAACCAATCTGTATGACTAGCGAAACGACAAAAAAAAGTGTGCTGATCACAGGCTGTTCCTCGGGGATTGGCCTGTGCGTGGCCCAGGGACTGCAAGCACGCGGCTACCGGGTATTTGCCACGGCACGCAAACAGGCGGATGTCGAGGCGCTCGAGAAGCAGGGCCTTGAGTCCCTGCCTCTCGACCTGGCCGACAGCACTTCGATACAAGACGCACTGGAAGAGGTCTTGAAGCGTACCGGCGGACGCCTGGATGCCCTGTTCAACAACGGCGCCTATGGCCAGCCCGGTGCAGTGGAAGACCTCACACGCGATGTGCTGCGTGCACAACTGGAGACCAACCTGCTCGGCACCGTCGAGCTGACCAACCGGGTGATCCCGGTGATGCGTGAGCAGGGTGGTGGACGAATCATACAGAACAGCTCGGTCCTGGGTTTCATCGTGCTGCCCTATCGCGGGGCCTATAGCGCCAGCAAATACGCGCTCGAAGCACTCAGCGACGCCATGCGCCAGGAGCTGCGTGGCAGCGGGGTCTCGGTCTCACTGATCCAGCCCGGCCCCATCACCAGCGCCTTTCGCCAGAATGCCTTTGCCAAGTACCAGGAAAATATCGACAAGTCTGCCTCCTACCACCGTGCCACCTATGAAGGCATGGAACGGCGCCTGACCAAGCAGGGACCGGCCCAGCCCTTTACCCTGCCGCCGGAAGCCGTACTCAAGAAGGTCATACACGCCCTGGAGAGCCGTCGGCCCCGGGCGCGCTACGCCGTGACATTCCCAACCTACCTCTTTGCCTGGCTGAAACGCCTGCTCTCCACGCGGGGGTTGGATTGGGTCCTGAATCAAGTCTCAAGCAAGGAGAACCAATGATCATACGTACACTCACGTTGCTCGTACTCGGCCTGATGACTCAGTCCGCCATGGCCATCGTCAACATGGCGGATATCCATCTCAACACCATCGACCAGGGCATCGGCGGCAAGGTGGCACTGTCGCTGAGCTCACTCTCCGGCAACAGCAACAACCAGGACTATGAGGCCGGCGCTACGCTGAAGTGGCGGGGCGGCAAGGAATCACGTTATCTGATGCTGGACACCGCCTACGGCGAAAGCAATGACGTAGCCTATACCGACAAAGGCTTTGTCCACCTGCGTGAAATCTATCAAATGAGCCCCTTACTGGCCTGGGAGGCCTTCGCCCAGGTCGAGCAAAATCGATTCGCGCGTTTGAGCCTGCGCCAACTATATGGCGGCGGCGCCCGTTTCAGCTTCCGCCAGGCCGAGAAACTGAGTTTCCATCTGGGCACGGGACTGTTCCAGATCGATGAAAGCCTGTTCGATACGGGCACCAGCACCGATGGCGGCAACACCTCCCTGTTGCGAGCCAACCTCTATCTGGTCTTGAAGTACAAGGTGACCGACAAGATCGAGCTGGTGAGCAGTACCTATCTACAACCGGCCCTCAGCGACAGTGGAGACTGGCGTTTGTATGAGGACGCCGCCCTGCAGGTCCCCCTGTCAAAGGCCCTGTCGTTGAAGCTTTCCCTCAACTATCGACACGATAATCGCCCCCCGCAGGAGGTCGCGCCCATTGATCGTAGCTTTAAAACCAGCCTGGAATACCGATACTAGGGAGAGACGCGGCAAGAAATGATTGACAAGTGTCTAAAGTTTTGTACATATACTATTGATAACTATATCAATTAGAATTACTAACATTGGGGAACCAGGGGGCCATCGCCTTGAAAATCGCACTTCTGGAAGATGATATCGATACGGGAGCCATCATAAAGCTATGGCTCGAATCGGCCGGTCACGAGTGTGATCACTACGAAACCGGTGAGCAGTTCATCGACAATACCCAGGGAAAGGGCTTTGACCTCTATGTCCTGGACTGGATGCTGCCCGACATCAGCGGCATCGACGTATTGCGTTGGCTTCGCGACAACGTGGGCTGGGATACTCCTGTGCTCTTCGTGACCGCACGTGACTCCGAGGAAGACATCGTCCACGCCCTCGAGACCGGCGCCGACGATTACATGGTCAAACCGGTCAAGCAGAACGAGCTGCTGGCGCGCATCACCGCCCTGCACCGCCGCATCAAGGGCACCAGCAGCCGAGAGACACTGGACATACAGACCATCGGTCCCTTCTCGATCAATGGCCACGAGCGCTCCATCAGCATGAACGGCGAGCTTATCGAACTAACCCAGAAGGAGTTCGACCTGGCCATCTACCTGCTGCACAACATAGGGCGCCTGCTCTCTCGCGGTCACATCCTGGAAGAGGTCTGGGGCCGCTCGGCGGAGATCAACACACGTACCGTCGACACCCACGTCAGCCGTCTGCGCAACAAGCTCAAGCTGGTGCCCGAAAACGGCTGGCGCCTCAACGCCATCTACCAGCACGGCTACCGCCTGGAACACCTGGACATGGGCGAACCTAAGGTCGCCCAGCAATAGACTCTCCTGTCCCGGTATGGCCGGGACAGTCTCTACGCAACACTCTCACTGACTCTGTCGATAACGCTTGTCCGAGGCCAGCCTGTGGGCCCAGCGTGTGGTCTCCGGCAGCTTGTAGCGGCCGGTGCAGGCCAGGGTCAACTCGATGCTGCCAGGGTGGCCGACCCTGTGACCGGGCGAGATGTAGAGGGGCTTGATGCCGGTGCGGGTACGCAGCACCGTGCCGATGCGTTCCTTGCCATCCAGTAATGGGCTCCAGTCCCCCTTCTCCCTGTCCGGCTCTTCGTAGCGGCCCGTCAGACGCGTTTTGGCCACGCCGATGCTGGGGATGTCGGTAAGCACCCCCAGGTGGGCCGCGATCCCCAGGCGCCGGGGGTGGGCGATCCCCTGCCCGTCACACAGAAACAGTTCGGGTAGGCGGGAGAGTCCCTCCAGGGCCTGCAGGACCGCCGGCAGCTCGCGAAAGGAGAGCAATCCCGGGACATAGGGAAAGCTCGTTGGGACACGTGCAATGCTGTATTCGATAAGTTCCAGCGAAGGAAAGGCCAGCACCGCCACTGCCGCACGGGTAATACTTCCCGCTTCTTCGAAGCCAACGTCGACACCCGCCACGTTGTGCAACTGATCGGGCTTGATCTCATCCTCAAGGCGAACCTCAAGCGCCAGCCTATGCTGGATCTCAAAGGCCTCTTTCGCCGTGACCTGCCAAGGGTGGGCATGATGAAGAGGGATCGACACTAGTAATACCCATAACGGGAGTTCATGGAATCAGGTGAACGGGGGAATGTCGACATCGCGCAAGGCTAAGTGCAGCGAACGTGCCAACAGATCGCGTACTTCATCCTCAGACACAGGCTCGAAACTCTCATAGCACGAGGCGATATCGACGAGGTCCTTGGGTTGATGCAGGCAGATTAACTTGTCGACATGCTTGAGGGCGGCAACGCTCGCCATCGAGGCGACCGGCACGGCCACCACAATGGCCGCCGGATTCTGTTGTGCCAGGCCGGCCACGGCCACCTGCATGCTGGCACCACTGTTCATGCCGTCATCGACGAGGATGACGGTATGACCCGTCAGGGTGGGATCGGGGCTGTCGCCGCGATAGGCCTGTTCGCGACGCTGCATCTCTTCCCGGGTCCGGCGTTCGACCTCCTGGAGCTGGACCTCGGTGACCCCCAGGCTGGCGATGGCGGATTCATCCAGCAAGGTATGGCCTCCGGAAGTAATGGCGCCTATTGCCTGGTCGGGTTCATTGGGCAGGCGCAGTTTGCGCCCCATCACCAGTTCAGACGGGATGTACAGCGCCTGTGCACCCACACGGGCCGTTCGCTACCCCCCGC
>JABURT010000050.1 GCA_014762495.1 Gammaproteobacteria bacterium
GATCATCGAGCAGATCACCAAGCAGCTGAACAAGCTGGTGGACGTGGTCAAGCTGGTGGACCTGACCGAGGGCAAGCACATCGAACGCGAGATGATGCTAATCAAGGTGGCCACCTCCGGCAGCGGTCAGCGTGAGGAGTTGAAGCGCCTTACCGATATCTTCCGCGGCCACATCATCGACGTCACCGAGGGCTCCTACACCGTGGAGCTGACCGGTGAGAGCGAGAAGCTGGATGCCTTCATCGAGGCGCTGGCGCGCATGACCATCCTTGAGACCGTACGCTCCGGCGTCATGGGCATCTCCCGTGGCGAAAAGAGTTTACATCTTTAAAATACACACATTCTGAATCGAGAGACTGAAGAACAATGAGCTTGAACATCTACTACGACAAAGACTGCGACCTCTCCATCATCAAGGGTAAGAAGGTGGCAATCCTGGGTTACGGTTCACAGGGCCACGCCCATGCCAACAACCTCAAGGATTCCGGCGTCGACGTCACCGTCGGCCTGCGTGCCGGTTCCGCCTCTGCCGCCAAGGCCGAGGGCGCTGGCCTGCCGGTCAAGCCGGTGGCCGAGGCCGTCGCCGGTGCCGACCTGGTGATGGTGCTGACCCCCGACGAATTCCAGGCCCAGCTCTATAAGGGTGAAATCGAGCCCAACCTGAAGCAGGGTGCAACCCTGGCCTTCGCCCACGGCTTCTCGGTTCACTACAACCAGATCGTGCCCCGTGCCGACCTCGACGTGATCATGATCGCGCCCAAGGCCCCCGGCCACACCGTGCGCAACGAATTCACCAAGGGCGGCGGTATCCCCGACCTCATCGCCGTATTCCAGGACGCCTCCGGCAAGGCCAAGGAGACCGCACTGTCCTACGCCTCCGCCATCGGCGGTGGCCGCACCGGCATCATCGAGACCACCTTTAAGGATGAGACTGAGACCGACCTGTTCGGTGAGCAGGCCGTTCTGTGCGGCGGCGCCGTGGAGCTGGTCAAGGCCGGTTTCGAGACCCTGGTCGAAGCGGGCTATGCCCCCGAGATGGCTTATTTCGAGTGCCTGCACGAACTCAAGCTGATCGTCGACCTGATGTACGAGGGCGGCATCGCCAACATGAACTACTCCATCTCCAACAACGCCGAGTACGGCGAGTACGTCACCGGCGCCAAGGTGATCAACGAGGAGAGCCGCTGGGCCATGAAGGAGGCCCTGCACAACATTCAGACCGGCGAATACGCCAAGAAGTTTATCCTGGAAGGTCAGACCAACTATCCGGAAATGACCGCCATGCGTCGCCTCAACGCCGCCCACCAGATCGAACAGGTGGGCGAGAGCCTGCGCAGCATGATGCCCTGGATCACCGCCAACGCGCTGGTGGACAAGAGCAAAAACTAATTAAAACAGCGAGACGAGGGAGGGGTAAGGCAACTTACCCCTCTTTTTTTGCCCATGAGAGTTTCCATCATCGCCAAGCAAGGCCTGCTGCCCATACTGTTCTGGCTGGTGCTGGCCCTGTTGCCCTACCTTTTCGGAATGCCCTGGTGGTATGGCGTCCCCATGTTGTTACTGACGGGCTTGAGCGCCTACCTGTTCCGCGACCTGCCGCGCAAGGTGCCGCCCCAGGCACGCGTGATCCTCAGTCCGCTGGACGGCACCATCCTGTCGGTGGAAAAGACCGAGGACCCCTACTGCGATCGACCGGCCATTCGCATTGAGGCGCTGACCCACTGGAGCGGTCCCTTCGTGCTGCGCAGTCCGCAGGAGGGCAAGGTGCAGGAGCAGTGGTTCAGCCCCGCGGGCCGCGACCTGGATGGTGCCAAGCGTGCCTCCTTGATGGCGCTGTGGATCCGCAGTGACGAAGACGAGGACGTGGTGATGGTCGTCAACCCGCGCTGGCGCATGTTCTCCATGGCCTGTCGCGCCCATACCGGGGAGCGTGTGGGCCAGGGGCGCCGCTGTGGCTTTATTCCCTTTGGCGCCTATGTTGAAGTATTCTTACCAGACAACGCCCGAATCGAGATCGAGGCGGGAGCGCGCGTCACCGCCGGTGACACCATTCTCGCCCGACTGGTAAGTTAAACCACAACAACATGGCGGCCCAACATGAGTGAGACCAACCAAACGGAGATCAAGCGTCGGCGCGGCATCTATCTGCTGCCCAACCTGTTCACCACGGCGGCCCTGTTCGCCGGCTTTTTCGCCATCGTCAATGCCATGAAGGGCAACTTTGAATATGCCGCCATCGCCATCTATATCGCCATGGTACTGGACGGCATTGACGGTCGCGTCGCCCGCCTCACCAATACCCAGAGCGCCTTCGGCGAGCAGTACGACAGCCTGGCCGATCTGATCTCCTTCGGCCTGGCGCCGGCACTGGTGATGTACACCTGGGCCCTCTCCACCATGGGTAAGCTGGGCTGGCTGGTGGCCTTCGTCTACACCGCCTCGGCGGCGCTGCGACTGGCCCGTTTCAATATTCAGGTGGCCAGCGCCGACAAGCGCTATTTCACGGGGCTGCCCAGTCCCTCGGCCGCGGCCGTGGTCGCCGGCATGGTCTGGGTGGTGAATGACTACGGCGTGCCCGGCAGGGAGGTGACCTGGATCGCCCTGGTGCTGACGCTGGTCGCCGGCCTGCTGATGGTGAGCAACATCCGCTACCGCAGCTTCAAGGACATGGATCTGAAGGGCAAGGTCCCCTTCGTGGCTGTATTGCTGGTGATGTTGGGCTATGTCTTCATCTCCATCCATCCGCCCCAGGTCCTGTTTGGTCTGTTTATGCTCTATGCCATCTCGGGGCCCTTTACCACGCTGGGCCTGTTGCGGCGTGTTCGCCGCGAGCGGAACAAAGAGAAGGATGAAGGTGACGATTAGGGGCGCCGTGATCCCGTACCTATTGAGAAACGAGACGGCCGCGCATGCGGTCGTGTTTGATATTGGAGTGCCTGAATGAGCGACAGACTGTTTATCTTCGATACCACCTTGCGCGACGGCGAGCAGAGCCCCGGCGCCTCCATGACCAAGGAGGAGAAGATCCGCATCGGCAAGGCGCTGGAGCGCATGCACGTGGATGTGATCGAGGCCGGTTTCCCCATCGCCAGTCCCGGTGACTTTGAATCGGTGCAGGCGGTGGCCCGCGCGGTCAAGGACAGTACCGTGTGCGGCCTGGCCCGTGCCCTGGACAAGGACATCGACCGCGCCGGCGAGGCGCTCAAGGGCGCCAATTCCTCGCGCATCCACACCTTTATCGCCACCTCGCCCATCCACATGCAGCACAAGCTGCGCATGGAGCCGGACCAGGTAGTGGAGCAGGCGGTGAGGGCCGTGAAACGCGCGCGCCAATATACCGATAACGTGGAATTCTCTGCCGAGGATGCGGGCCGCTCCGAGATCGATTTTCTGCGCCGCATCTTCGAGGCGGTGATCGACGCCGGTGCCACCACCATCAACATCCCCGACACCGTGGGCTATAACGTCCCCGGCCAGTTTGGTGAGATGGTGGGCAAGGTGATCGAGGGCACGCCCAATGCCGACAAGGCAGTCTTCTCCGTGCACTGCCACAATGACCTCGGCCTGGCCGTGGCCAACTCCCTCTCCGCAGTGATGCACGGCGCGCGCCAGGTGGAGTGCACCATCAACGGCCTGGGCGAGCGTGCCGGCAACGCC
>JABURT010000061.1 GCA_014762495.1 Gammaproteobacteria bacterium
CTCGTCGGCAGCTTCAGATGGGTATACGAGCCAGGTGCCGGTCTGCTGCTGGCCGAAGAGCTGGATGCCCTCAACAAGGCCCTGGCCAACCCGGCCCGCCCCATGGTGGCCATCGTTGGCGGCTCCAAGGTCTCCACCAAGCTGACTGTACTCGAAGCCCTCTCCACCAAGGTGGATCAATTGATCGTTGGTGGCGGTATCGCCAACACCTTCATCGCCGCCTCCGGCTACAATGTCGGCAAGTCGCTCTATGAGGCAGACCTGATCGACGAGGCCAAGCGCCTGATGGAAGCAGCCAAGGCCAAGGGCGGTGAGATCCCGGTTCCGGTCGATGTGGTGGTGGGTAAGGAGTTTTCCGAGTCCGCCGAAGCCACCGTCAAAAAGGTCGACGAAGTTGCCGATGACGACATGATCTTCGACGTCGGTCCCGAGACCGCCGGCCAATACGCCGAGATGCTCAAGAATGCCGGCACCATCGTCTGGAACGGTCCGGTGGGTGTCTTTGAATTCGACCAGTTCGGTGATGGCACCAAGGCCATGGGCATGGCCATCGCCGATTCCAACGGCTTCTCCATTGCCGGTGGTGGCGACACCATCGCGGCCATACAAAAGTACGATATTTACGAAAAGGTATCCTATATCTCGACTGCAGGTGGCGCCTTCCTCGAATTCCTGGAAGGCAAGACCCTACCGGCCGTGGCCATGCTCGAAGAGCGCGCCAAGGCTTAAAATTTCGGCCCCGACCCTGTGTTGGGGCCATGCATATAAAAACTGGAATCCATGCAAAGAAGAACCAAGATAGTCGCAACACTGGGACCCGCCACCGATGACCCCAAGGTCATGGACAAGATCATCGAGGCCGGTGTTGATGTTGTTCGCATAAACTTCTCCCACGGCTCACCGGAAGAACATGCCGAGCGCGTGGAAAAGGTGCGCAACCGCGCCCGTGCCCACGGCCGCCAGGTAGGTGTGCTCTGTGACCTTCAGGGCCCCAAGATCCGCATCGAGCGATTCAAGGACGGCAAGAAGGTCGACCTCAAGGAGGGGCAACCCTTTGCCCTCGATATCAATGTCCCCGGCGACGGCGGTGACGAGACCCAGGTGGGGCTGGCCTACAAGAGCCTGCCCGATGATGTAAAGCGCGGCGATACGCTGCTGCTCGACGATGGGCGCATTGTGCTATGGGTGGAAGAAGTCACCGGTGGCCGTATCAACTGTAAGGTCGTCGTGGGTGGTTTGCTCTCCGATAAGAAGGGCATCAACCTGCAGGGCGGCGGTCTGTCCGCTCCGGCCCTGACCGATAAGGACCGAGTGGACATCAAGACCGCGGCCGAGCTGCGTGCCGATTACGTGGCACTGTCGTTCCCGCGCTGTGCCGAGGACGTCAACGAATGCCGTGAACTGTTGCGCAAGGCCGGTGGACATGGCGGCATCGTCGCCAAGATTGAGCGTGCCGAGGCCCTGGTCAGCGGGATCATCGATGAAATCATCGCCGCCTCCGACGTCATCATGATTGCCCGTGGCGATCTCGGCGTGGAGATCGGCGACGCGGCCCTGCCGCCGGTGCAGAAGGAGTTGATCACCAAGTCCCGCGATATGAACAAGGTGGTGATCACCGCCACGCAGATGATGGAGTCGATGATCGAAAGCCCCATCCCGACTCGTGCCGAGGTCTTCGACGTCGCCAACGCGGTACTGGATGGGACCGATGCGGTCATGCTCTCGGCCGAAACCGCGGCCGGTAAGTATCCGGACCTGGCCATTAATGCCATGGACCGTATCTGCCGCGAGGCGGAGAAACAGCGTGATGTCATTCGCTCCACCCATCGCATCGACACCGAATTCAAGTTCATCGACGAGGCCATTGCCATGGCCTCGATGTACACCGCCAACCACCTGCGGGTAAAGGCCATCGCGGCCCTTACCGAGTCCGGTGCCACGACCCTGTGGATGTCGCGCATCAGCTCCGGCATTCCCATTTATGCATTGACCTCTCACGTGGAAACACGCCGCAAGGTCACCCTCTATCGGGGTGTCTATCCGGTCAGTTTCCAGAGCGAGGCCAATGACACCATGATGGTGAACAAGGAAGCGGTGGATGAATTGCTGCGTCGCGGTGCGGTACGCGAGGGTGACCTGGTCATCATCACCAAGGGGGATCTCACCGGTGTTCCGGGTGGTACCAATGTGATGAAGGTTATCCGTGTCGGCGAACACGATGTCGCCGCAGTTTAAGGGTTTTGGCGGTTTTTAGCCCAAAACCCTAGGCTTTATGTGATTGACACCAGACCCTATAGGTCTCATGGTCTAACCATATAGGTGTCAGAGATTAATTTAAATAGAAACTGAAGAGGGAGGTCGAAATGGCCCTTGTAACTTTGCGCCAATTGCTGGACTACGCGGCAGAGAATGACTTCGGTCTGCCGGCTTTTAACGTAAACAACATGGAACAGGTTCACGCCATCATGCAGGCGGCGGACGAAACCGGTAGCCCCGTTATCATGCAGGGTTCCGCTGGTGCCCGTTCCTACGCAGGCGAACCCTTCCTGCGTCACCTGATCATCGCCGCCCTGGAGCAGTACCCGCATATCCCCGTGGTCATGCACCAGGACCACGGTTCCGAGCCGGCGGTTTGCCTGCGCTCCATCCAGTCCGGTTTCAGCTCCGTCATGATGGACGGTTCTCTGATGCCCGACATGAAGACTCCGTCCACCTACGAGTACAACGTTGAAGTGACTCGCAAGGTAGTGGAAATGGCCCATGCCGGCGGTGTCTCCGTCGAGGGTGAGCTGGGCTGCCTGGGTTCCCTGGAAACCGGTGAAATGGGTGAGGAAGACGGCCACGGTGCCGAGGGCAAGCTGGACATGGATCAGCTGCTGACCGATCCCGAGCAGGCCGCCGACTTCGTCAAGAAGACCGGTGTTGATGCCCTGGCTATCGCCATCGGAACTTCCCACGGTGCCTACAAGTTCACCAAGGAACCCACCGGCGACATCCTGCGTATCGACCGTATCAAGGAGATCCACTCACGCATTCCCGATACTCATCTGGTTATGCACGGTTCTTCTTCCGTACCGCAGGACTGGCTGGAGATCATCAACAGCTACGGTGGTGATATGGGTCAGACCTACGGTGTCCCCGTTCACGAAATCCAGGAAGGTATCAAGAACGGCGTGCGCAAGGTCAACATCGATACCGACCTGCGTATGGCCTCCACCGGCGCTATTCGCAAGCACCTGAGCGAGAATACCTCCAACTTCGATCCGCGTAAGTTCCTCAAGGAATCAACCAAGGCCATGAAGGACATCTGCAAGGCCCGTTACGAATCCTTTGGCTGCGCCGGTCACGCCGAGAAGATCAAGGCCGTAGATCTGGACTCCATGAGCCAGCGTTACGCCTCCGGTGAACTGGATCCCAAGGTCAACTAAGTCGACCTCGATTCAGTGAAATAAAAAAGGCGGTCCTCGGACCGCCTTTTTTTGTGCGCACTTAGAATACGCCTGGCTTACTCATGTTGTTGGGGTGATATGTCCTTTCTCGTGTACATCAGCCAGTACAGCAGGTAGGCCGTTGTCGCGACCATAAAGCCGGAGACGGTCACATCGC